>CAMAGQ010000066.1 GCA_945833895.1 uncultured bacterium | reverse complement strand
GAACTCGCGACATCCTCCTTGGCAAGGAGGCATTCTACCACTGAATTACCCCCGCTTATCGGGTACTTCTTTATTATACATGAACAAAAATTTTTTGCAACATTTTTTTAGTAAAAATTTTTATTTTAATACTATTTATGCCTCAAAAGCCGTAAATATTCCCCTATTCCTTTACTCCGCCCTGCATTATGTCATTTATGAAATATCTCTTTCCTAACAAAAATACCCCGACAACAGGCAGCGTACAAATCGCAGAGCATGCCAGCAAATCGCCCCACAACGTTATTTCCCTGAAACTTCCTTTAAAAATTGCAAGTCCGACAGGCAAAGTTCGCATAGTTTCTGTATTTGTAACGATTAACGGCCACAAAAAACTGTTCCACGTCGTAACAAACGTAAATATCCCGAGTGTTGCTACCGCAGGCACTGCAAGCGGTAATACTATTTTGAAAAATCCTGTCATAATATTACAGCCGTCAATCCTTGCTGATTCTTCCAAATCTTTAGGAAACCCCAGAAAATACTGCCGCATCATAAATATTCCAAATCCCCCGAACAGCCCCGGAACAATCAACGCTTGATACGTGTTTATCCAGTGCAGCTGACGCATAAGAAAAAACAACGGAATTATATTAACCTGTGGCGGAATCAACATTGTAATCAACACCAATAAAAATATTTCGTTGCGGAATTTAAAATTCAAACGAGCAAAAGCATACCCCGCAAGCACCGATATCAAAACCTGCCCGATTGTCGTCACTAACGCCACAAACAGACTGTTGGCAAAGTATTTCCATAACGGAATTTTTTCAAAAACATTCGTATAATTTTCAACAGTCAGCGGTGAATAAAAAAGTTTTCCGCCTTGATTAAAAATTTCATTATTCGGAACAAGTGAAAGATTTAACATTGCAAAAAACGGATACAGCATGCTGATTGCAATTCCGACCAATACGATATAACCCGCTAACCTGTAAAACTTTTTCATAGTCTGATTATATCATAGTTATAATATTTGTATCTTTCCTCTTGCTAAATTTCCCAACAACATATATAATCATTGTATGAAAATTTCTGAAAAATCAAAGTTGTATTTACCGTGTTTTCTAATTTGCACGGCAACAATGTTTATTATTGTCGCTATTACCTTTTGGTTAGGAATAAGTAATTATACGGACGGTTCTCCGCAAGAAACCTACGCACATTTTCTGCTAATTGTTGACAGATGGATGTTTGCGATGATTATTTTGGGAATACTTCCTCTGACTATTTTTCAATGGATGTCAGACAAAAAAGAAACCGGCGACAAATTGGTAAGTTTTCTGGCTGGGATTGTTCTTTGCTGTTACGTGCTTGTATTTTACAGCGGAGAGTCTTATATTATGCAAAAATATACCGCGGGCGAATTGAGTACATCAAAAATGTTCTGCAAACCAACAATTGAAACCCGTATCTTTGACAGGTTAATTTATTTACAAGGCTCTACCCCGCCTGCAATGTGTCTTCCTGACAAATCAAATCAAAAGATTAAATAAAAGTTAATTTGGAATGACTTTATTCAAAATAGCATTAAAATATAATTAAAGATAGAAATTTTGAATGGAGTTGATTTATTATGTTAGATTTTGACAAATTCACAAATTATTCACAAGAAATTTTGTCGGCTTCAAGTGCGTTGATGAATTCTTACAAAAACACAATGCTTGAACCCGAACATATTTTACTTGCAATGGTAAAAGACGACGGCCCTGTAAAAGATTATTTAAACGGGTTAAAATTACTCAATCAGAGTTTTATAAACAAACTTGTTGCAAAAGTTGAGGGATTTCCAAAAGTTTCAGGGGTGACAAATTCGCAGGGTTTATACCTTTCAAACAACTCACGCAGACTGCTTGAACTGGCAATTGAACAGGCTAAAGTTTTGAAAGACGATTATGTCGGCATTGAAATGATTTTGCTTGCAATGACAAAACTTGACAATTCACCTGTAAAAGAACTGCTTGCAGAATTTGGAGTAAACGAAAACTCAGTATTAAAGGTAATGAAAGAAATAAGAGGAAATAAAAAAGTGGACAGTAAAAACGCAGAAGAAAATATGAAAGCACTTGAAAAATATTCAACAGACTTAACGGAACTTGCAAGAAAAGGCAAGTTAGACCCAGTAATCGGCAGGGACGAAGAAGTCAGAAGAATTATACAGGTATTGAACAGAAGAACCAAAAATAACCCTGTTTTAATCGGTGAACCCGGAGTCGGTAAAACCGCAATCGTTGAAGGGCTTGCCCAAAGAATTGTAAGAGGTGATGTTCCTGAAAGTTTGAAAGATGTTCGATTAATTTCTCTTGATATGGGTGCATTGGTTGCAGGTGCTAAATTCAGAGGTGAATTTGAAGAACGCTTGAAAGCCGTTTTAAAAGAAGTTGAAAACTCAAACGGTGAGATTGTAATGTTTATTGATGAATTACATACCGTTGTCGGAGCAGGTTCTACAGAAGGTTCAATGGATGCCGGGAACTTGCTAAAACCAATGCTTGCAAGAGGAGTTTTAAGAACAATCGGAGCAACAACAATCAACGAATACCGCAAATACATTGAAAAAGACCCTGCGTTAGAAAGAAGATTTCAGCCTGTTATGGTCGACGAACCGTCAGTCGAAGACACCATAAGCATTTTACGTGGTTTGAAAGAAAAATACGAAGTTCACCACAAGGTGAGAATTCTTGACAGTGCAATCATTGCGGCTGCAAAATTATCAGACAGGTACATCACAGACAGGTTTTTACCTGATAAAGCAATTGACCTTATCGATGAAGCCGCAAGTTCACTGCGTATTGAAATAGACTCAATGCCTGAAGAAATTGACTCAATGATGCGTCAGAAAATTCAACTGGAAATTGAACGAGAAGCCTTGAAAAAAGAAACTTCCGATGAAGCACTTCAAAAAGTTGAAAGTTTATCAAAACAAATTGGCGAACTTGAAGGCAAAATCAAAGTTATGAAAACCCGCTGGGAACAGGAAAAAACTTCAATCACAGCAGAAACCGATATCAAAAACGAAATTAACAACGTTAAAATAAAAATTGAAGAAGCCGAACGTAACACCGATTTGCAAACAGCCGCCGAGTTAAAATACGGAAAACTCCTTGATTTAGAGAAAAAACTCAAAGAATGTCAAAATAAAGAACATACAGAAAACAAATTATTAAAAGAAGAAATTTCCGAAAATGACATCGCGGAAGTTGTTTCAAAATGGACAGGCGTTCCTGTTACAAAACTTGTTGAATCAGAAGTTAACAAACTTATCAATATGGAAGATATTATACATAAACGTCTTGTCGGTCAGGATGAGGCTGTGGTAACGGTTTCTGATGCTATCAGAAGGGCAAGAGCAGGCTTGAAAGACCCGAAACGTCCGATAGGAACATTTTTGTTCTTAGGACCAACAGGGGTTGGTAAGACCGAGTTGGCAAAATCACTTGCCGAATTTATGTTCAACGACGAGGATGCCTTAATCCGTATTGATATGTCTGAATATATGGAAAAACACAACGTCGCAAGACTTGTCGGAGCACCTCCGGGATATGTCGGTTATGACGAAGGCGGACAGTTGACAGAAGCCGTAAGACGTAAGCCTTATTCTGTTGTACTTTTTGATGAAATAGAAAAAGCACACCCTGACGTGTTCAATATTATGCTGCAAATTTTTGATGACGGAAGGCTTACTGATTCGAAAGGAAGAACGGTTGATTTCAAAAACACCTTGATAATTATGACAAGTAACATCGGCAGCGATATAATCTTAGAAAATACGCTTAATTCAATGTTATCTCCTGAACAGTTCAACAATACAAAAGATGAGGTTCTTGAGGTTTTGAGAACACATTTTAAACCTGAATTTTTAAACAGAATTGATGAAACAATATTTTTCAAGGCGTTGTCATTGCAACAGTTGAGTAAAATTGTTGATATTCAGGCTGAATACTTGAGGAAATTACTCAAAGATCAAGATATTGATTTGGAAATCACTGATGATGCTAAAGAATTTCTGGCAACCAGAGGATTTGAGCCTGTTTACGGTGCAAGACCTTTGAAACGTGTAATTCAACAAATGGTTGAAAATCCATTGTCAAAGAAACTTCTTGCCCACGAATTTATTTCGGGTGACTGTATCAAAATTGATGCCGCAGACGATACTTTGACCTTTAGTAAAAAATAATTTTAACCCCGTTCTTATTTTTAGGAACGGGGTTTTTAAAATTTCTTGATTATAAAAGTTTTGAACAAAGCCTGTCATACAAATCAATAAGACGTTCTTTTAAACTTATATTTTTTAATTGATAATCTCCCATTTGTTTGAGTAATGTTAATTTTTCGTCAACATTTTTTACTTTTTGTGCCTTTTTGTAGATAGATTCAGCATTAGGGTTATCATATTCCCGAACCCATTTCCCGCCCAGAGAATATTCCGAATACCAATCAAAACCTGCCTGTTTGGTAATAACATCAATCGGCAAGCGGAACTTTTTAGCACCGAAATTTAAGTTTTTTCTTGAATATTCTTGATTTACAACAGACTGAACCTTCAGAAAAATACCTCAAACTTAATCACAAACTTTTTTTCTTATTCTGCCTTTTTCCTCAAGCCGCTTCTGGTGATAACCGTAAAACGCGTAGATTAAAACACCGACAACAATCCACAACAAGAAATAAATCGATGAGGTTTTGAGAGTTCTCAATGAAAACGCAATAAGTATCGCACAAATCAAAATTCCTGTAAGCGGAAACCACGGACACAAAGGAACTTTGAACGGTCTTGGCACATCAGGTGCAGTTTTTCTCAATATCAAAACCGCAAGACAAATTATTACAAACGATGTAAACGTTCCGAAATTACACAATGCGGCAGAAATATTCAAGTCCATAAACAATCCGCAAACGATTACAACCAAACCTGAAATCCACGTCATAATGTGCGGAGTTCTGTATTTTCTATGGATTAATCTCCAAGATTTCGGCAAAAATCTGTCACGGCTGATTGCGTATAAAATTCTTGTTGTTCCCAACTGATAAATTAGCAACACAGAAGTTAACGCACACAACGCACCGATAGAAATCAATCCTGCAAACCAATTTAACCAATCCTTATGAAGGTAACTTATCGCATGAGCAATCGGAGCCTGAATATCAATATGATTTATCGGTACAATTCCTGTCAAGACAAGTGCAACACACACATAAAGGATTGTACAAATAACAAGAGTTCCCAAAATTGCAACAGGCAAATCTCTTTGAGGATTTTGAGTTTCTTCGGCAGTTGTAGAAATCGCATCAAAACCGATATAAGCAAAGAATATCAAAAACGCACCCATAACGACCCCAGAAGGTTCTTGCGGGAAAAACGGCGTCCACTGTTCAGGTTTTACGTAAAAAGCCCCGACAACAATGAATGAAAGTATCATGAACATATTAACGCCGACCATAATACTTGCAACTCTTGTTGATTCCTTAACGCCTCTAACTAAAAGCATTGTCAGTAATAGTACAATACCGACAGCAGGAAGATTTATTGCAATAGGAATATGTCCGAACAAATACGGAATTTTGTCGTGAATATCCCAGTTATAATTATTACACATCGCTGAAATTGTTTTGTAATCATATCTCAGCCATATCGGGAAATTTATTATAAAATCAGGAAGAACATGCTTGAAACCTTTTAAAAACTGAATAAAATAACCCGTCCAAGCACTTGCAACCGTAATATTACCGATTGCATACTCAAGCATCAAAATCCAACCGACCATCCACGCCATAAATTCACCCATTGTCGCATAAGTGTAAGTATAAGCACTTCCTGCAACAGGAATCATTGAGGCAATTTCCGAATAGCAAAGAGCAGGAAATACGCAAGCAACAGCAGCCAACACCATTGAAAGCACAATAGCATGCCCCGCCCCCGGACTTTCAGGGCTTCCCGTGATTGCCGTTCCGATAATCGTAAAAATTCCCGTTCCGACAACCGCACCAATACCGATTACAATAAGGTCAAATACATTCAGTGACTTTTTCAATTCTGAACGCTTACTCGTTAGCAGGAGTTCATATAATGAACGCTTTTTAAATATATTTCGGCTAATTTCACTAAAATTCATCTATTAACTTTCTTCCTTATTTCCGCTAACAAGTTCTCTATGAAGTCGGTTTTCGTTGTTTCTGTTTTTAATAAATCCGTATAACAAGTAGATTATCGCACCAATACCGAGCCATACAGGGAATAACAACGCTGAACTTCCTGCCTGCATTGATTTATAAACCATTAAACCACCGCAACAAAGGATACCGAATATCGGAGTTACAGGGGAGAACGGAACTTTGAACGGTCTTGGACGTTCAGGGTCTGTATGACGTAAGATTAAAACGGCAACACAAACGATTATGAATGAAGTAAATGTTCCATAGTTGCAAAGTTCAGCCGCAACATCAAGATTTAATGTTAAAATTCCGACAATAGCCAAAATACCGACAGTCCAAGTCAAAAGAGCAGGAGTGTGGAATTTCGGGTGAAGTTTTTGAAATCTTTTTGAAATGAAATGGTCACGGCTCATAGCGTACAAAATTCTTGTTGCAGCCATTTCTAACACAAGCAAAACCGAAGTCAAACCTGCAAGTGAACCGATTGAGATAAAATATGAAGCATAAACAGCCCAAGATTTACCTGTCATTGTCATACAATAAGCCATCGGGGCTTTCAAAAAGTCTAACGGTACTGAGCCTGAAGTATTTTGCATACCGGTCAAAACCAATGCAACAAGTACATATACAACGGTTGTAATCAACAAAGACCCGATAATCCCGATAGGCAAGTCTTTTTGAGGATTTTTACATTCTTCCGCCGCAGTTGCAAGAGCATCAAATCCGATATATGCAAAAAAGATTAAAAATGCCGCAGACCAAATTCCCGTCATTCCGTTAGGGGCAAAAGGATGCCAATTTTCAGGAGTGACAAAGAACGCACCGCCAACAATAAACAAAGCAATTACAGCCATTTTTATGATAACCATAACGCTTGCCATTTTTGTAGAATCTTTAGTTCCCTTGACTAAAATTGAAGTTATCAAAAGAACAATCAAAATTGCAGGCAGATTGATACAAATCGGAACACCCAAAAATCTTGGAACATACAAAGAAGGGTCATTTGCAAGCATTTTACCCGCTGAAAAAACATCATTTGTAAGCCAAACCGGCGGATGTGCAAGCCATGCCGGCAAAACCTTATCAAACCCCGATAAAAATTGAACAAGATGGTTTGACCAAGCACACGCGACCGCAATAAATCCGATTGCATATTCAAGCATCAATACCCAGCCGACCATCCAAGCCGCAAATTCACCCAACGTTGCAAAAGTGTACGTATAAGCACCGCCCGCAACGGGAATCATTGTCGCAAATTCCGAATAACATAACGCAGAAAAAATACACGCAACAGCAGCAATTATCATTGATATCATAAGTGCAGGACCTGCTCCGGCACTGGAACCGTCAGCACTTCCTGCAGCAGCAATACCGACAACAGCAAAAATCCCCGAGCCGATAATCGCACCAACGCCAAGAATTATCAAATCCCAAACGCCAAGAGTTTTTTCTAACCCTTGCTCTTTTGCTTCTGCTAACATCTCATCAGGAGCCTTAATTTTAGTAATGTGCCTTAAAAAACTCCGAGTAAAAGTCGCTCTGTTAAATTTTTCTGCCATTTATTTTCCTTAAACTTGTTTGGCTAATGCCAATACTACCATATATTTTATTAAATTCTTCGCTTCGCTCAGAATAAATTTATATCTACTTTTTACAAAGCGGGAAGCCCATTGCTTCACGTTGTTCCACATATAATTTTGCAACAGCAGATGCCATAGTTCTAACTCTGCCGATAAAGTTGTTGCGTTCATCCTTACTGATTACACCGTGTGCATCAAGCAAATTGAAGGTATGAGAACATTTCAGCACGTAATCATACGCAGGCAATACCAATTTTGCCCCTACGCAATTTTCAACTTCTTTTTGATATAAATCAAACATTGTGAATAATGATTTTGTATCAGATACTTCAAAATTGTATTTTGATTGCTCAATTTCGTTTTGAAGATAAATATCGCCGTACTTCAATTCATTATTCCACATAATGTCATAAACGGATTCTTTATTTTGCAAATACATTGCAATACGTTCCAAACCGTAAGTCAATTCCAAAGCAACAGGTTTGATTTCCAATCCGCCGACTTGTTGGAAGTATGTAAACTGCGTAATTTCCATACCGTCAAGCCAAACTTCCCAGCCAACACCTGCAGCACCTAAAGTCGGAGATTCCCAGTTGTCTTCAACAAATCTCACGTCGTGCTTGCTCAAATCAATTCCCATAGCCTCAAGACTTTGCAAATACAACTCTTGAGCGTTATCAGGAGAAGGTTTCAAAATAACTTGAAACTGAAAATAATGACCCAATCTGTTAGGATTTTCGCCATATCTTGCATCGGTCGGACGTCTGCAAGGTTCAATCATTGCAGTGTTCCAAGGTTCAGGTCCCAATGCCCGCAAAAAAGTCGCAGGATTCATTGTTGATGCACCCTTTTCTATGTCATAAGGCTGCTGAATTATACAACCGTAATCAGACCAAAATTTTTGTAAATTTAAAACTAGTTCTTGAAAATTTAATGCCATAACATAATTCCAATATTGTACTATCTACACTCGTTACTTCATATTATTACTGACATAGTACAATTTCAATGATTTTATAAT
>CAMAGQ010000065.1 GCA_945833895.1 uncultured bacterium | reverse complement strand
GACAAAACACAATGACCGGCGGAAGAATAAAACATGCCCAAGAGTATGTAGGCGATGAACGATTTATGCTAACCTACGGCGACGGTGTGAGCAATGTTAATATAAAGGATTTGTTAGAATCTCATAAAAAATCAAGCAAAATGATGACGATGACCGCTGTTCAACCTTCGGGAAGATTTGGAGCGTTAGAAATAAACTTAAACAACTCGGTAACTGCGTTCCGTGAAAAACCAAAAGGTGACGGTGCGTGGATAAATGGCGGATTTTTTGTCTGTGAACCTGAAGTCTTTAATTATATCGAAGATGATAACGACAACGAGATTTTTGAAAAGAAACCGCTTGAAAGACTTGCTCTTGACGGACAGATAAATGCCTTTAAGCATGACGGTTTCTGGCGTCCGATGGATACACTTAAAGATAAAATTGAACTAAACAATTTCTGGGAAGAAAATAATGCTCCGTGGAAAGTTTGGGGCAATCAGCAAGTGTTAGATATGAGTTTCAGGAGGTAATAATGGATAAAAGAATACTTATAACAGGAGGGAGCGGTTTTATCGGGCAAAGTTTAATTCAAAACCTTATCGCAAAAGGTTTTGAAGTACACTCAATCGTCCATTCCGTACGCTTAGAAGAACAAAACGGATTAATTCAGCATCACGTTGACTTATTTAACCGGAAAATCTGTGACAGTTTTTTAAAAGAATACAAGTTTAAAAATTTAATTCACCTTGCGTGGTACGTCGGTAAGGGCTGTCATTCAACAAATGCAAACCTTGATTGGAGTGTTGCAACGCTTAATTTAGTCAAATCCTTTGTCGAAAACGGCGGAGAAAAGTTCGCAGGAGCAGGCTCTGTTTCTGAATACGACTACAAATACGGGTATTTTATTGAAGATGAAACCCCGTGCGGCGAAAAAACTATGTACGGAACTTGTAAAAATTCTATGTACAAAATTCTTAAAGTCTATTGCGGGCAAAACGGCTGCCAGTTCAAGTGGCTTAGAATTTTCAATCTATACGGTAAGAATGAAAAACCTCAGCGTTTAATGCCGAGTGTAATAATTTCCTGTCTGAAAGGCGAAGATATCAAAGTAAGTAATTGCTCGAAATTTCAAGATTATTTGTATCTTGAGGACACTGTCGACGGAATTATAAAAGTTTTTGAAAGCGATATTCAAGGTGCTGTGAATATTTGCTCGGGAAAAGCCGTTCAACTGTGTGAAATAGTGACTAAAATTGCTCAGTTGACAAACTTTAAAGGTAAAATTCTCTGGGGGGCTGTTCCTGCCGCATTTGAAGAAAATTTAACCGTCGGAAGCAACGAAAAATTAAAATCCTTAAATTGGGAGCAAAAATACACCCTTGATGAAGGGTTAAAATTAACTGTTGATTGGTGGAAAGATAAATTAAAGGAGAGTGTAAATGTCTGATTTTAACAATGTTTATAAGGATAAAGTCGTACTTGTTACGGGGCATACGGGGTTTAAAGGCAGTTGGCTATCTATTTGGCTTACAATGCTTGGAGCAAAGGTTGTCGGGTATGCACTTGAACCAAATTCAATAAAAGATAATTATAACGCTTCATGTCTGCACAAACATCTTTACGCTGATATTACGGGCGACATAAGAGATAGTGAAAAACTTGAAAGTGTTATTGCAAAATATAAACCTCAAATAATTTTTCACTTAGCTGCTCAAGCCCTTGTCAGAACGGGTTACAAAAGTCCGAAATTTACCTATGAAACAAATATCTTAGGTTCATTGAACATTCTTGAAGCAGTCAGAAAGTTTGATTTTGTAAAAACGGTTGTTATGATAACCTCCGACAAGTGCTATGAAAATCTTGAACAAATCTGGGCTTACAAGGAAACAGACAGAATGGGCGGTTACGACCCGTATTCCTCATCAAAAGGCTGTGCGGAACTTTTGATTTCATCTTACAGAAATTCATACTTCAACCCCAAAACCTATTCTCAGCACGGTGTTTCACTTTGCTCTGCCCGAGCAGGAAACGTTATCGGCGGTGGAGATTGGTCGGAAAACCGCTTAATCCCTGATTGTATGAGGGCGATTGAAGAAGGGCGAGATATTGAAATACGAAATCCTCAGGCAACACGCCCATGGGAACACGTATTAGAACCTCTAAGCGGGTACTTAAGATTAGGACAAAAACTCATGGAAGAACCGGGTAAATACCTTGAACCGTTTAATTTCGGACCTTCAATTGAATGCAACAAAACTGTTATGGAAATTGTTGAATATCTTGTTAATTACTACGGTAAAGGCAAAATCGTTGATATTTCAGGACAAGAAACTCTTCATGAAAATACGCTGCTTAACGTTGATGTGACTAAAGCCTACAGAACTCTTCAATGGAAGGCTATGCTAAGTTTGCAGGAATCTATTGAATTTACGGTAGATTGGTACAAAGAAGCACTAAAAAATAAGGATATGTTTGAGTTTTGTAAAATGCAAATTCAAGCACACATTGATAAAGGCTACCTCTGGGAGAAAGAAACGCTTAACAGTAAAGGGATTAGTAATGAAGAAAATAACACCAAAAATATCTGTTGTAATGTCGGTTTATAATCGTGCGGATTACGCCAAAACGGCAATCCTGTCAATTCTAAATCAAACTTTTTCTGATTTTGAACTGATAGTCTTTGACAACGGTTCAACTGATAATACAGTCGAAGTTATAGAAAATCTAGCAAGCCAAGACGACAGAATTACACTTATCAAAAATCCTAAAAATATAAATTATACATTGAATCTTATAAAAGGGTTCAAACTGGCAAAAGGTGAGTACATTGCACGAATGGATGACGATGATATTTCCTTGCCGAAAAGGTTTGAATATCAGGTAAAATATCTTGATGAACATCAAGATGTCGTACTTCTTGGAACTTTCATAAATATTTTCGGCGATACGACCAGAAAAACCTGGGTTAATATCTCAGATGCAGATGAAATGGCAGTTGCAATAAATTTCTATAATCCGATTTGTCATCCGACCGTTATGATTAGAAAATCTTTTATCGAACAATTTAATCTGAAATATAACGTCAAAGAATTGTACGCGGAAGATTACAGACTATGGAAAGATATTATTTTTTGCGGCGGAAAAATTGCAAACTTGCCGATTGAACTTTTGAATTACAGATGCCATAAAAAAAGTTCCACAATGACATCAAAATTTGCCAAAATTCAAGATAAATCAGCGGAACGAACAAGGCAAGCCTTGCTTAGAAGATTTTATAATTCAGATAAAGAAGCACGACAAGCAAGACATTCTGTCTATAAATACCCTTTTGACGTAAATAATAAAAAGGCAATCAGCAATATTCTTGAGGCAATGAAAAAATACACTGATATCGTGCCGTATAGCGGGATTGAAAAATTTGAAAAAAGACATCTTGGAGAAAATGTTGTTATAGACGTGTTTTTTGCATCGGGAAACGATTTTGTACAACATCTTGCAACAGCAATAACTTCGATTTTAAAAAATTCTCTGCCATCGGAAGATTTCAGATTTTATATTTTAGACGGCGGAATTACACGGAAAAATAAAGAGAAATTAAATCAATGCAAAAATATTAAACCTTTTGAAATCGAATATATAAAAGTCGATTTATCGTTGTTTAAAGACTGTCCGCTGACACCTGACTCCTCTCATATACCAAAGCAAACATATTACAGATATTTGATACCGTTGTTAAAACCGAATTTAGAAAAGTGTTTGTACCTTGATAGTGATATTGTTGTTGAAGACAGTTTGAAAGAACTTTGGAATACTAATATTGAAGGTAATTATATTGCAGCGGTTGAGGAGTTATATAGCGGAGCACCTGACGATGCCAAAAGACTCAAGACCGATACAATATTTAATGCCGGCATGATGTTGATTAATATAAGAAAATGGGTTGAAGATGATATTTCTGACTTATTGTTTCAAAATACTCAAAAACTGCAAAAACTGGGAATTTTAAAATGGCTTGATCAGGATGTAATGAATTATACCTTTAAGGACAAAATTAAATTTGTATCGCCGAGATTTAATTTGCAATGGAATACCGCTATTGCAGAAGATTACACTCAATACGACCAAAAAGATATTGATTACGCATTGCAGCACCCTGTCGTAATACATTTCAATTCCTGTTTAAAACCGTGGCAAAAGAATTGCGAACATCCAAACAAAAAAAGATACTACTACTATTTGAAATTTTCGCCGTTCAAGAACAATTATTCAAAATATATGGTGTCTAAAATTGGTAAAGAAATCATTAATGTGTTTTATTCGAAAAAGCGAAAAGGGAATATAACAAAATTGAAAATTTTGGGACTACCGCTTTTGACTTCAGAGAGAACAAAAATGTATAAAGAAAAACGAATTTTAGGGATAAAATACTCAAGAACATTTATCAGGGATGATGTTTTGCAAGTAAATTAAAAAAAAATAAACGGGCGGGAAAAGATGATGTCCCTGCCCTCACGCTCTGGGGTAAAGTTCAGCACGGCATATCGGTTAAAGAAATTTAGCAAGTTTTCAGGCTGCTGGGAGCAGTATTTACCCCCTGCACTTCATGCCTTAATGTTATTACATATTTTCGATGAATTTTTCGGCTTCTTCTTGGATTGATTTATTTGCAATCTTAAACAATTCCGTTTTCTCCTGTGAATTTCCAGGAATTGCCGCAAGTTTTTTTGTTAATTTTGCCAAGTATGTAAAAAGTGGTAGCACCGATCTTTCATTTGGCAAAATTTCAATGCCGTTTAATGTAAAGTTTGAATTTGTTACATTCTCAGGTGCTTCGCAACGTTTGACTTTGAAATTCAAGGTATCTGTTGTGGTATTCATCAGGCATCTTACGCTATAATTTTTATTCGACTTCGTTAGTACGTCCCAAAATTCGCTAAAATCCTTTCCTGACTTATCGTCCGTAAGTTGGCATTTTATCAGGAGTTCTTTATAATTCTTATTTCCACGCTTTATTTCACCATTATCAGTTACATAATAACCTATGTTTGTATAAAGTTTTCGACCTGCGTAAATATTGTTTAATCCGGTAAATGTTATCTTATTTTCCATATCTATACAAATCTTCTAAAAAATAAATTTGCTACTATTTGAAAACTTTATTAACTTTTGTTGCAAAATTTTATTTATTTGATAGTATCGTGTGAGATTGAAAGGAGTTTTATAAATGTTAGAAAGAATTGAAAAATTACAAATCGCGATTTTAGGTTTGTTACTTGCTCTTGGTTTGATTATTGCGGTGAAGTCGGGAGTTTCATCAATAGCGAAAAATTCGGTTGCTGTTACGGGTTCAGCCTACGAAATTGTTCAATCAGATTCCGGAAAACTGGATTTGTCGCTGAATGTTCGTAATGCTGATAAATCAAAGGCTTACGCTATTGCAAAGTCGCAAATGCCGATTATTATGGATTATTTGAAATCAAAAGGTTTTAATGTAGAAAAAGATGTTGATGTAAGGTCTGCAAATGGTTATTATTCTTATAAAACAGGCTACAACGGAATGTCTACCGGCGAGATTTCTCATTACAACCTTTCACAACAGATTTCTGTAAAATCAGATGATGTAGAGAAAATTAAAGATGTTTCTCTTGATTTAACAGCATTGATGGATAAAGGGCTTGATTTGGATGTAAATGATACCAGTTATTTCTACTCAAAAATGCCTGAATTGAAGGTTAAACTTTTGCAAAATGCGACAGTAGATGCAAAACAACGTGCAGATGCAATGTTAAAACCAACTCATAACAGAGTGGGCAAAATTCAATCAGTCAGAATGGGTGTTTTCCAGATTACTCCTGTAAATTCAAACGACGTTTCCGATATGGGAATTAATGATACTTCAACTATCGAAAAGAAAATTACAGCAGTGGCTAACGTTGAATTTCGTATAAAATAATAAGTTGCATTATTTTTAATAAATTTATAAAAAAGAAAAAGACCGGAAATTTAAAACTCCGATCTTTTCTTTTTGTTTCAAATTGTAAGGATTGATTAACCTTTAACTTGAGCCATAACTTCTTCAGCAAAGTTGTCTTGACGTTTTTCCAAACCTTCGCCAAGTTCGTATCTTGTGAACGCTTTGATTGTCAATTTGCCTTCGATAAGTTGAGAAATTGTTTGGCTAGGGTCTTTAACGAACGGTTGTTCTAAAAGACATCTTTCAGCCATGATTTTGTTTACACGACCTTCAACAATTTTTGCTCTGATGTTTTCAGGTTTTTTCAACAAATCTTCTTTACCCATTTCAATTCTTGTTTCTTCATCAATAACTGATTGAGGAATTTCTTCTCTTGAAACGAATTTTGGAGCAGAAGATGCGATGTGCAAACAAATGTCGTTCAATAATTCTGCATCATTTTTATCTGCACTCAATAAAACACCAATTTTGCCGTTGTGAATGTATGAAGCTGTTGCACCTTCGTAACTGATAAATCTTCTTACAGTGATTTTTTCACCGATAGAAGCGATTTTTTCTTTCAAAGCATCTTCAATAACTTTACCGCAGTCAGGGCAAGTTGAAGATAAGAATTCTTCTACTGAAGAAGGTTTTAGTTCGTTAACGTGTTTTGCCAAGTTAGCAACAAGGGTTTTGAACTCATCGTTTTTAGCAACGAAGTCTGTTTCGCAGTTAACTTCGATTAATGTTCCGCCATTTGCATCAACGTAAGATTCGACTCTACCTTCAGCAGCAATTCTACCCATTTTCTTTTCAGCAGAAGCGATACCTTTTTGGCGTAAAACTTCAGCCGCTTTTTCCATATCTCCGTCAACTTCAACCAATGCTTTTTTAGCATCCATCATGCCTGCACCGGTTTTGTCACGAAGTTCTTTAACCATTTGAGCTGTAATATTCATGTTTTCTCCTTCATTTTACTTGATGATATTTGAAAAGGTGACTCATAAATACTAGTGCTAAGTTGTGCTTAGTTATACTAATCTTTTACAATTCACCTTTTCATATCACAAAACTAATAAATTATTCTGCTTTTTCTTCTACTCCAGCGTCTGCTGCAGTAATTTTTTCAATCTTTTTAGATTCGTTTGCTTTGTTTTCTCTTAATTGTTTACCTTCAAGAACTGCATCAGCAAGTTTAGAAGTAATTAATTGAATAGATCTGATAGCATCGTCATTACCAGGGATAATGTAGTTAATGCCGTCAGGATTAGCGTTAGTATCTGCTAAACAGATAACAGGGATACCTAACTTGTTAGCTTCTTTAATAGCGATTTCTTCTTTTGTCTGGTCAACTATAAAGATAACGTCAGGAAGTCCTCTCATATCTTTGATACCGCCTAAAGTTTTTGACAATTTAGCAAGTTGTCTGTTTATTTGAGCAACTTCTTTTTTAGGAAGTTTGTCAATATAACCGTTATTGATAAATTCTTCCATTTCTTTAAGTTTGTTAACTCTGCCTCTGATAGTTTCAAAGTTGGTAAGCATTCCGCCTAACCATCTTCTGTTAATGTAGTATGCACCGGAACGTTTTGCTTCTTCTGCAACAACTTCAGCTGCTTGTTTTTTAGTGCCGACAAAAAGAACATTTCTGCCTTTTGCTGCATAATCTCTAACCAAAGCATAGGCTTCGTCAAGCAATTCAGTTGTTTTTCTTAAATCAATAACGTAAATACCGTTTCTTGCACCGTAAATATACGGTTTCATTTTTGGGTTCCATCTCTGGGTTTGGTGACCAAAGTGTACACCTGCTTCCAGAAGTTCAATCATAGATGCTGTTGGCATCGGTTTTCTCCTTTTGTTAAATGTATTGTACTACGGGCTAAACAGTCCCATCATTCGGTAAAAACAGGTATTCGACAAGTAATATACGTGTAAACCTTTTACAACCGCCTGACTAGGGCAAACCTATCGGACTGGTATAACCAATAATATTTTAGTATAAAAATATTATTATGCAAATAATACGGCAATAAAACTTAATCATTGCCTGTTATTGAAAAATACGATAACAAATTATTGATTTCCAAATTCATTATTAAATTCACGTATTTTTTCAATATCAAAGGTAGAGACTGAAAAGTGCGTATGAAGATTTTTAGGTATTCTTGTGTAATCTCCGTAATGTTCAAATAAAAACAAGTCTGATTTGTTTGGTATTGGGAATGTGTAGCCTGCAAATTCACCTTTTTGAAGAGGGAATACCCAATCATAATCCAATACCATATACCCGTCGTGAGCAGGCGAATATTCAAATCCTTCAACAAGCATTTTCTTTTCTGTTTCAGGCACATCATAAAGTTTTTTACGCATTTGTGCTAATTCTTCATCTGTTTTATTCAAAATGCAGTTTCCCGTATAAACTTTTGAATAGTCAAAAACAAGTTCATTATGAGCCATAGCCATACTTCTTTTTAATGCTCTTATTCGTTCTTTATCCGAAATATACTGCGGGTAGGTATCAAACGCAAAAACATCTACCTGCATTGGCAACCCTTTATAAAGAATTTTTATAATATCCCCTTTAGTGAAGTATAGATTAGGATTGTCCTTAAACTCTTCGTTTAAAATATCAGCTAATTTGTCATAATCTTCTCGCAGCATTCCTGTATCAATATCATCATCCCAAGGGATAAAATCCTTATACCTGACTGCTCCCAGTAAAGTTCCTGCAAACAGCCAATACGAAAGATTGTGTTTTTCAAAGATATTCGCACAATATTTTAGAAATTTCGCATTTGCTAATTGATATTCTCTCATTATACCTTTCGTTTGCGGAAGTTTTTCTGCATCAATTAAATAAGTATTTAAGTTTTGGATACCGTTAATTTTCGATTTTAACAACGATATTTCTCTTTCCATATTTGAAATTTTATTAGACATTTCACGT
>CAMAGQ010000064.1 GCA_945833895.1 uncultured bacterium | reverse complement strand
CACGGTTAGGAATCATAGTTGCGTTATACAAACGTTTTCCTGTAGGTGACGGGTCGCACTTGAAGTAAACACCAGGGGAACGAACGATTTGTGATACGATAACACGTTCTGCACCGTTTACAATGAATGTACCTTTGTCAGTCATTGTAGGAATATCACCGATGTAAACTTCCTGTTCTTTAATTTCACCGCTGTCACGGTTAACTAATCTAATCATTACACGTAATTGTTTTGCATAAGTTGCATCATGGATACGTGCTTCTTCAACTGTATACTTCGCATTGTCGAAAGTATAGTTTGGTAAGAAATGCAATTCTAAACGTCCTGTATAGTCTTTAATAGGAGAGAATGAAAGCAATTCTTCTTTCAAACCTTCTTTTAAGAACCATTCAAACGATTTTTTCTGCACTTCAATAAGGTCCGGTAAATCGTCCAAACGAGTATGCGGAATACCCATTGGCGTTACTCTTTTTGCATATTTTGTCTCAGACATCAATTCACCTCATTTTAATAATGATGTACTACTATAAACGAATTTTCTAACTTAAGGCTGTAAACCCTCTACCAGATTGTTGGTAAATAACTGCAATTTCAGGGAGTTGTAATAGTTGGTGAAACACGCTCATAGTCAAACTTACGGTTATTAAATTTGATTTAGGCACACCTCGCCCAACTTTACTTTTGCATGTTACTCCATCATAGTACATCAATATTAGTAGTCAAGTTAACACTCATTATTTTTGTAAAAATTTTTCGATATTCTGTAACAAAAGTTTACACAGAGATATTCATAGGGCTGAACATTTGACTTGGAGCGGGTTTGAACGTCAAGCCCCCAATCGGAGTAATGCCGGACATTGCATAAATAAAGGGTTTTGACGAAATCGCCAAAACCCTTGTGTAACAAAATATTCAACCTAAGCAGCTTTGTCAAAATTTACACCTTTACCGCCATTTTTATAAAATTCTTTTACTTTTTCTTGCGGAGTTAAATTGTCCACTCACCTTAGGAGAGGGGAATCCTTACTCACTCCTACCCCCTCAGCCATACGGCACAATGGCTCACAAGTTCGCCGGTTCGGCTAGTGTCCCGACAAGGAAGGAGCAAAACCACTCACCTTCCCTCCTAGAGACACTAGCCGAACCATTTTCTATACATTTACCCACTGAAACATATATTTCAGGTGAATTTTCAAAAAGATTATTTGATTAATTTCGTTTTATTTTTTATAATTTAATTAACATTTTCAACAAGAGGTAAAATATATGATTATAATTATGGAACGTGATGCCAGTGCTGAAAATATTCAGGCTGTGACAAGTTTGTTAAAGGAACACGGATTTCAGGTAATTGTTCACGAGGGCGATGTGCATACAGTTATTGATGCACTTGGCGACAAGACAACGCTTTCTCCGGGACGAATTGATGCTATGGAAGGGGTTAAGAAGATTAAACTTATTCGTGAACCGTTCAGGCTTGCATCTCGTGACAGGCAGACCGAAGATACCGTTATTGAGTTTGAAAACGGTGTTAAAATCGGCGGAGCAAACAGACCTGTTTTAATGGTTGGGCCGTGTTCTGTTGAAGATAACTACGAAGGGCTTTTGAAAGTTGCTGTTGCGGCAAAGGAAATGGGCTGCCAATTCTTGAGGGGCGGAGCGTTCAAGCCGAGAACTTCACCTTATGATTTTGACGGGTTAGGCGAAAAAGGGCTGCAATATCTTGCAAAAGCAAAAGAAGAAACGGGATTGCTTGTTGTAACCGAGTTAATGGACTCTACTGATTTGGATTTGGTTTGCCGTTACGCCGATGTAATTCAAATCGGGGCAAGAAATATGCAAAATTTCAAACTCCTAAAAGCGGTCGGAAAATGCGATAAACCGGTAATTTTGAAACGCGGACAGTCAAGCACAATCAGAGAATTTTTGCTTGCTGCGGAACATATTATGTATAACGGGAATGAAAAAGTTATCCTGTGCGAACGCGGTGTGAGAAGTTTTGACAGTGCTTTTACACGTAATTTACTTGATATTTCGGCTGTACCTGTTATCAAAAAATATTCGCACTTGCCGATAATCGTTGACCCGAGCCACGGAACCGGTCAAAGATACTTGATTGAACCAATGGCAAAAGCGGGGCTTGTTGTCGGTGCTGACGGAATTATGGTTGAAGTTCACCACAACCCTGCGTGTGCACTCAGTGACGGTAAACAAAGTTTATCTATTCCGCAGTTTAAGGAAGTTTTTGCAAGATTAAACACTTTGATTGATACACTGCACTTGGAAAAAAATGTTTCCTTGTCGTGCGTTGAGTAATTATCTTTGCATAAAGTGAAAGATTTTCCAGTTACATTTTCTGATGCGGTAAATCACAGATTTACCACATCCTACATACTATTTCAGGATGATAGAAGTGTTCAGTACAACTACTCTAACGCGTCTAAACTTTTGGCAAGTTCCATAAAATCGGTTTTAATATTTTTTAAATATTCTTCAAGTATTAGTGCGAAACTCCAAAGTTCTGATACGGAATCCTTGTATAAATTTTGTTCAGTGCTATAATATAACAATTTATAGCACCTGTATGCAATGCCTATGCGTTCCGAAAAACGGGTCATTTTTTCGGTAAATTCTTCGTGTGTCATATTTATTTCGTATGTCATAATTTCTCCATTCTCTTATTAGTACACAATACTTCTTTAATAAGTAAGTATAATTGTTTTTTGTATTAGTTTACTTTATTGTGATAGGTTTGTCAATAGGGTAGAATAGTTGTTATGGAAACCAAGAAAATTAATAATATAACCAGTTTAGTTGGCTTGTCCGTAAAATTGGAACGAGTGAAAAGAAACTGGTCACAAGAAGAATTAGCCTTTCAATCAAAATTAAGTAAGACATCTATAGGGTCGATAGAACGTGGGTTAAGCGTACCGAGTGTTGAAACGGTAGAAAAAATTGCGAATGCCTTTGGGATGTCATTTTTTGAATTTATCGACGTAATGAAAATATATAATAAATAATTTTTTATTCATCTTGTTAAGTTAGTCGTAAACGTTGTTATCAGTGGTTTTGAGATTTATATTAATATATTGATTGTACCCTCACCCTAACCCTCTCCCATTAGGAGAGGGCAATCAACAAATACCCTCGCCCCGAGGGGCACTAGCCGAACCGGCGAACTTGTGAGTTGAGTGAGACTGCGTGCCGTATGGCTGAGGGTAGAATTTCTTAATGAACGATAGTGAATTTAGAAATTCGGGAGAGGGTTCAAACTTCAATTACTACAAATTTTCAGCCTCGAAGCATTACAGCCCTCAATTGTTACAAAATGTAAAGTTGCATAAACCCTCTGTCCTTCGAGCTTTGTAGCATGTTTTAAAATTTTCTTACGTCTTATCACGCAATTTTTGTAACCAAAAATACTTTATATATATGTAGGTAAAATTTTTAAATGTGAAAGGGAAAATTATTATGTCAATTAGTGGTGTAGGATTTCAAAATTTTAAGTATTACGGACATATTGGTGTCGACAACGAAGGTAATCCTGTTTATTATGATCCTAAAAAAGCAAAGGCTAAAAAGCCGATTTTTATTGATTTCAAAGAAAATGTAACTCCTGAACAACGTAAAATAATTGCAGAAAAATTGGAAGCAAAAATCCGTCAACAAGAAGCGATTGAAAAAGCATTAAATGATCACGGCAGAATTAATCCGTTAAAAGATAAAGTTTATCTTGATGAAAATGGCGAATTAACAACCTGGAAACCTGGTATCATCGACCCGCATAGGGAAGAAAAAGAAGCCGCAGCAAAGAAAAAACTTGCAGGACTTGCTGCTGCATTAATCACAGCAGGTTTAGCATTCATCTTCCGCGGTAAAATCAAAAACGGTGCAAAACAATTATTAGAAGCAGTAAAACCTTATTTAAAAGGTGCGCTTACTAAAGGTAAAGATTTAGTTAAAAGAGGTATCGGTCTTGCAAAACCTGTTGTAGAAAAAGCGGGCAAAGCGGTTAAAGGTCTTGTCGCTCAAGGTACAGAACTTGTAAAACCTGCCGTAGCATACGTTAAAAACGGCGCAGGAAAAGTTGTTAATTACGTGAAAAATCTTGTAAAATAAATTCCTAACTTCCTATAAGTACATCGATTGGCGTTTTGATTTAATTTCATTTATCTGTTCTTGATAATTTGAAACGGTCAAATCGCCAATTGATTTATATAATTTCAGAATACATGTTTGAATATTATCGGCATTCATGTGAATCATATCGTTTGCCATTTCGGGGTTAGACATTGCAAGCCTTGTCATATCACGGAATCCCGAGGAAGCAATCTGCATTGCAAGGTCGTTATCCTGTGCGGTTTTAAAAATCGCCTGAGCAATCAGCATCGGCATGTGCGAAATCAGAGCGACTGCCTCATCGTGTTTGTCAGGAGTTGTTATAACAGGTGTTGCCCCAAGTTCTTTGATGATTTTTTCAAGAATTTCGCTCATTCCAAAAACAGGCGTAATCACCCATTTCGCCCCTTTGAATAGCCCTTCAAAAGAGTGTTCAAATCCTTTATGTTCCGTTCCTGCCATAGGATGTGACGGGATGAATTTGTAAGGTCTTTTCTTTTTCGATACGAAACTTTTCAATGAGCAAACGTCTGTAACGGTTGCGGTTTGCGGCAAAATTTCTTCCAATTTATCAAGAATAGCAAGGGTTTTGTTCATTGCTGAACATACAAAAATCAAATCGCAATCTTTCAAAACGGCGTAATCTTTGTAGATTTTTTCGCCTGTTTGAGAGTTGGAAACCGCGACAACATCATAGTTTATTTTGATTAAGTCCTTGAAAATTGAGCCGCCGATTAGTCCAAGCCCGATTACTCCGATTTTCATAAATTTCTCCCTTAGTTTAAATCTTCGTGGTGGAAGGTTTTCAGCCCTTTTGCGTAATCATCAACAATATGCCCGTTGCCTTGAAGTTTGTATTTGTAAATCGTAAGCCCTTCAAGTCCTACAGGGCCTCTGGCATGGGTTTTATTTGTTGAAATCCCGACTTCTGCTCCGAAACCGTACCTGAAACCGTCCGCAAAGCGGGTTGAAGCATTGAAATAAACTCCCGCTGAATCAACTTTGTTCATAAATTTTTCGGCGTTTTCAAGATTTTTTGTGATAATTCCGTCCGTATGTCCCGAACCGTACGTGTTTATGTGTTCAATCGCCTCATCAAGTGAATTTACAACCTTAACGGACAACGTTTTTTCACCATATTCGGTCGACCAGTTTTCAGGATTCGGAACGAGTTTGATTTCGTTTAGTTGCAGCGATGCCAAAAGTTCATCTTTTTTTGCAAAATCTTTGTGGATTAACAAAGTTTCAACCGCGTTACAAGCACTCGGGTACTGTGTTTTAGCATCAACTACAACGCTTGATGCCATATTTATATCCGCACTTTCATCAACAAAAATGTGGCAAATTCCGCTGGCATGTCCAAGGACGGGAATTGATGTATTTGATTTTATGTATTTAACCAAATTATTTCCCCCGCGCGGGATAATCAGATTTATATATTTGTCGCATTTTAGCATTTGAGCAACGTCTTCGCGCTCAAACACTTGCTGTATAACGTTTTTTGGAAACACTTCAACACTATCCAATGCAAGGTTAATTATTTCCAAAATCTTTCGGTTGGTATTTTTTGATTCCTTGCCGCCTTTTAGGATAACCGCGTTTGAAGATTTTATCGCAAGTGAAGAAATTTGCGAAATTACATCGGGTCTTGCCTCGAATATTATCCCCAGAACGCCTATCGGGCATGAAACTTTTTGCAAGGTTAAACCGTC
Source organism: uncultured bacterium (assembly GCA_945833895.1). Taxonomy (GTDB): domain Bacteria; phylum Cyanobacteriota; class Vampirovibrionia; order Gastranaerophilales; family Gastranaerophilaceae; genus Zag111. The sequence goes on along the minus strand of CAMAGQ010000064.1, from coordinate 3,060 downwards.
ATCAAGTTTGCGGTTTAGTAAAATTTTTCCGATAGGTTCTTCAAGGTTTGAAATATCTCGAATACCCTTAATCATATCTCTCATCTTGTTTTCATCAAGTTTAAGCCGATTAAAAACAGATTTTGAAATCTCCCCTGTTTCAATCATTTTTTCAGCGTTTGCCAAATCCTGACTGTTTGCTTCAAAAATTTCCTGCTGATGCTTTTCAATCATATCGGCAACAGCAATCAACGCAGAGTTTTTAATTTGAGCGTTCAGATCGGCAATCTCAAGTGATGCCTGTTTTGCCCTTTTTGCAATATTTATAAAATCTTCAACCATAGTTTTCTCCAAATTACAACAGTGTAATATTATCTCTTGTGATTATCGCATCGTAATTTTTAAACCCTAAGATTTCCGCAATGTTATCGGAATGATAGCCGATAACTTTTTTGCAGGCATTTGAGTCGTAATTAACAATTCCGCGGGCAAATTCGTTTTTGTTTTCATCAAGAATTGAAATTACATCGCCCTTTTGGAAAGTGTTTATAACATCAATTACACCGATTGGAAGAAGGCTTTTTTCAGTCAGAAGAGCGGTTTTAGCCCCGTCATTAACGACGATTTTTCCGATAATATTTGTGGCGTAACCAATCCATCTTCTTTTGTCGGACATGCTTCTGTTTTCAGGCAAGAACATTGTTCCCAAATCTTCGCCCTCAAAAATTCTTCTTATAATATAAGGCTCTTTTCCGCAGGCAATAAGAACTTTTCCGCCAAAACGCGTAACTTGACGTGCAGCTTTGAGTTTTGTTTCCATTCCGCCTCTTCCGCCGTTTGAAACTCCTGAAGCAAGAGCAAGAATTTCATCATCAACTTTTTCAACGCATTTTATGAGGTAAGCATCTTTGTTTGTTTTAGGGTTGTCACTGTATAACCCCGCGATATCAGATAAAATTATCAATAAATCCGCATCAAGTTCGCTTGCTACAAGGGCAGACAACTTGTCGTTATCGGAAAAACATACCTGCATGTCTTCTATTCCGTCTTTTAGCGAAACATCTCTTGTTGAAACGGTGTCGTTCTGGTTAATTACAGGAACAGCCCCGAGTTCAAGCAATTTATTCAAAGTTGTTCTAAGACTTAAATATCTTTCCCTGACCGAGAAATCGTCTTCTGTCAAAAGGATTTGAGCGGCAACAAGCCCGTAAGTTTCAAAGCCGTTTTCGTACAAGGACATCAATTTTCCCTGACCGATAGCGGCACATGCTTGTTTTAGTGCAGTTCCTTGGGTGTCTTGAAGGTTCAAACGCTTTTTCCCAAGCCCGACAGCACCTGACGTAATCAAAATAACCTCTTTACCTGACCTGACAAGACTTGCCATATCTTCAATAAAAGAATAAACCCTCGGCAGCGATACGTAACCCTCATCATTTCTTAAAACATTTGTTCCGATTTTAACAACAATACGTTTTGCTTTTATAAATTCCTGTCTATCCATTTATCTAACCTTATTTTCATTTCCTGCAATCAGTCTTTTAATGTTTTCTCTGTGAAGATAAATAACGTAAACCGCTGCAATCACCGTATAAATAACGTACGCAATCGGGGCTTTTACGATAAGCATTGCAACCGGCGAAATTGCGAGGGCAATAATCGAGCCGACAGAAACGTATTTAGAAAACCATGTTACTAAACTCCAAACGATTGCAACACTTAACCCTACAATCCAATTTAGTGCGAACAAAGTTCCAACGCCTGCCGCAACAGATTTACCGCCTGTAAATTCAAGATAAACCGACTTGCTGTGACCTAAGATTACACAAATTGCGGCGATTACAGGAAGAGTTCCAGTGTTGAAAATCTGTGGCGGAATAACCATATCGTGAGTGAGATAAGATGCAAAAAGTGTGGCTAAAATTACAGGTATCGCACCTTTTAAGGCATCCAAAAGCATTACGATAAAGAACCATTTTTTGCCCATAACACGCTTAACGTTTGTCGCACCTGTTGAACCTGAACCCACTGTTCTGATGTCTTGTCCCGTGAATAATTTTACAATAATGTAGCCTGTCGGAATTGAGCCGATTAAATAAGCAGCAATAGCGACAATCGAAATTTCTCTCAAAGCTTCAATATAATCCATAATCTTCTCCCCTTTTACTATTGTTTTTATTATAACATAGGTACTATAACAAATGGTTTTTATAACGAAATGTAAAGTACCGGAGAATTGAAGGGTGTATTTTATTCCGAAAAATTATCTTTAGGGTAATCTTCTGCTAAGATTAGTTGGATTTCTGATAATTTGTCATAAATTCTCAAAATTACCCTGAAAGATGTTCCAAATCTGTTGTATCCTTTTTGCTAAGCCCGTAACTTAATTCGGTGAGTGCGGTCAGGCAGGTTTCATGAAGATTTTTTGCAACGTTCATATTCCAAATCAGTTCATCTCTAAAAAATTCATATTGCCTCAAAAGAGTTAATAATAAATAAGAGAGGAATCGAACTTCCCTTTCTCCATCCAAGGAAGGAAGTTAATTCCCCACCAAATCCAAAAACACAAAAAAGGGCTGAAAGTTCAGCCCTTTTTTACTCATTCAATCTTTTAAAATTAAACTAATTTAACTGTAACAGATTTTGGTTTTTGAGTGTAAGAGATTTTGTCTTCTCTTGATAACCAACCAAGACCCATGTAAGTGAAATTATCATCCAAATCCATATCTTTTCTCAATTTGTTGATAGTTACTTCACCTTTGTCAGATAGGTAGTTGTAAATTTTACCTGCTGATTCAATGATTTGAACTTGCATTTCTTTTTGTTCTTTTTTGCTTGATGTGAACATGTGTATTTCCTCCTTTTACTACAAATTTATAATACTACTATTTAAAAATTAATGAAACATCTTTTTTTATTAAAAGCCAAAATCCAATATTTACAGGGGTTTTGGTGCTTAACATTTCTCAACTTTCTTATATTATAGTAAAAAAAATAATAAAAAATTCATCAAGATGGAGTATTTTTTGTGGTAATTTTTATTTTTTATCATAATTTTGACCAAATTTTAAAAATTATAAAAAA
>CAMAGQ010000063.1 GCA_945833895.1 uncultured bacterium | reverse complement strand
TGACGGCAAAGTTTATAAATCAAAAGAAAAATATATTGAACATCTTTGCGGGTTGTATCTTGTGAAAACTATCGCAAAAACTTTTTATAATATTGAAAATCCTGAAATTATAACAGAAAACTCAAAACCTTTTTTGAAAAATTGTGATATATTTTTCAGCGTTTCGCACAGCAAAAATATTGTTGCGGTTGCGTTTCACACAAAAAATATTGGTCTGGATGTTGAAAAAATTAAGCAGCGTGATTACAAAAGTTTGTTAGAAAGATACGATGTTAAAATTGAAAATCCGACACCCGAAGATTTTTATAAATTCTGGACAAAATACGAAGCGGAAATTAAACTCGGAAAACCTGTCAAATCTTCTTATTCGCAAATTTTGTGCAATGATTATGTTTTATCCTGCGTATCTGATGAAGTTATGATTTCTGAATTTGAGATTATAAATTTTGCGTGAAATTTATGTGATATAATCACAGTATAGATAGTTTTTAAGGAGAGAAAAATGGATATAAAAGCGGTAATTTTGGCAGCCGGAAAAGGTACAAGAATGAAATCGGAAACAACTCCGAAAGTTTTGCACGAAATTATGGGGAAAACTTTACTGGGGTATGTTCTTGATAACGTCAAAAACTTTGCTACAGAAGAGTTTGTAATCGTCGGACATCACGCGGAAGAAGTTGAGAACTTTGTAAAGAACAATTATGAAAATGCAAAAACCGTACTTCAAACTCCGCAACTTGGCACAGGTCACGCCGTTTCTATGGTTTGTCCGAATTTGGAAAACTTTGACGGGTTGGTTTTGATTTTATGCGGCGACACTCCGCTTATAAAAGAAGAAACCCTCGAGGCGTTTGTCGATTTTCACAACTCAAACAATTCCGATATAACCGTTATGAGTACAATTTTTGACGACCCGACAAATTACGGCAGAATTATCCGTGAAACAGACAATTCTCTAAAATGTATTGTTGAAGAAAAAGATGCAACACCTGAGGAAAAGTCAGTCAAAGAGGTTAATGCAGGAATTTACTGTTTGAATTGGGCAAAAGTTAAAGGTGCATTTTCTCAGTTAAAGAGTGATAATGCTCAAGGGGAATACTATTTAACCGATATTATTTCTTGGGGCAAGGAGCAAAAATTGAATGTTAATGCATATATTCTTCAAGACAGTGACGAGATTTACGGAATAAATTCAAGATTAAACCTTGCTGAGGCAACAAAAATAATGAATAAAAGAAATCTTGAAAAATATATGATAAACGGGGTTACAATTGTTGATCCTGACAGCACGTGGATTAGTGAGGACACAGAAATCGGACAGGATACAATAATTTATCCCGCAACGTATATTGAAGGCAAAAATAAAATCGGCAAATCCTGCAAAATCGGACCTTGTGCTCATTTAAGGGGCGGCGTTGAGGTTTGTGATAATGTTAAAGTCGGGAATTTTGTCGAGGTTAAAAAGGCAAAAATTTCCTCAAATACAAACGTCGGACACCTTTCATACATTGGTGATGCGGAGCTTGGTGAACATGTGAATATCGGAGCAGGAACGATTACGGCAAATTACAACCCGCTTACTAAAACAAAATCAAAAACAATTTTGAAAGATAATGTTAAAATCGGTTCAAACTCTGTTCTTGTCGCTCCCGTAACGATAGAAGAAGGTGCAAATGTCGGTGCAGGCGGAATTATCACCAAAACAGTTCCGGCATGGTCGCTTGCGATTACCCGTTCGCCGTTGAGAGTTCTCACTGACTGGGTTAAGAAGTATATGGCAAAATAGTTTACAAAATAGGTAATAAAAATGTATAATCCAAAATCGACAAAAGCAGAAGAATTTATAGATAATGAAGAGGTTTTATCGACCCTTGAATACGCAAATTCAAACAAAAATAATTTAGAGTTGGTTGATAAAATTCTTGAAAAAGCAAAGTTGGGCAAAGGGCTTACTCACCGTGAAGCATCCGTACTTTTGGCGTGTGAAGATGAAGGAAAAAATCAGAAAATTTTTTCACTTGCAAAAAAGATGAAACTGGAATATTACGGAAACAGGATAGTTTTATTTGCACCGTTGTATTTGTCAAATTACTGTATAAACGGCTGCGTTTATTGTCCTTACCACGCTAAAAACAAACATATTCCACGAAAGAAAATGACTCAAGAGGAAATTAAAAAAGAGGTTATCGCACTTCAAGATATGGGGCATAAACGTCTTGCGATTGAAACAGGCGAAGACCCCGTTAATAACCCGATTGAGTATGTTTTGGAATCTCTTAAAACAATATATTCAATTCACCACAAAAACGGTGCAATTCGCCGAGCAAATGTAAATATTGCGGCGACGACCGTTGAGAATTACCGCAAACTAAAAGAGGCGGGAATCGGAACATATATTTTGTTTCAAGAAACTTACAATAAAAAATCTTATGAAGAACTTCACCCGACAGGTCCTAAACACAATTACGCATACCACACAGAGGCTATGGACAGAGCGATGCAGGGCGGAATTGATGATGTCGGCTTGGGGGTTTTGTTTGGGCTGGAATCTTACAAGTATGAATTTGCGGCACTTTTAATGCACGCCGAACACTTAGAAGCGGTTTACGGAGTTGGACCTCATACTATTTCTGTTCCGAGAATTAAACACGCTGACGATATCAACCCTGAGGAGTTTGATAACGGAATTGACGATGATATTTTCACTAAAATCATCGCCTGCATAAGGATTTCTGTTCCATATACAGGCATGATAATTTCTACAAGAGAATCGAAAGAATGCAGAAGAAAAGCCTTGGAACTCGGGATTTCTCAAATAAGCGGAGCATCAAGAACAAGTGTCGGCGGTTACGCACAGCCTGAAAACGAGGAAGAAAATTTCGAAGATACTTCTCAGTTTGATGTTTCCGACAGAAGAACGCTTGATGAAGTTATCAACTGGTTAATTGAACTTGGTTACGTGCCTAGTTTCTGTACGGCTTGCTATCGAGAAGGCAGAGTTGGTGACAGGTTTATGGCGATTTGTAAAGAACAGCAAATTCACAAATTCTGCCACCCGAACGCGATTATGACTTTGCAGGAATATCTTGAAGATTACGCAAAAGAACCGACAAAAATTGCGGGTAAAAAACTTGTTCAACAAGAAGTGGAAAAAATTCAAGACGGAAAAATTAAACAACTTACAAAAGAATATCTTGAAAAAATTGAACACGGCGAGCGTGATTTCAGGTTTTAAAAACACGATAAAAAGGATATTACAGACTATGAATTTTGAAGAAAAAACAATAGATTCAAAGACGGTTTATGAGGGTAAAGTTATCACTGTCATAAAAGATAACGTTGAAGTTGCCGACGGGCATAAATCTTTTAGAGAAGTTGTTTTACATAGCGGCGGGGTCGTAATTGCCGCAATGAAAGACGAGGATACGATTTTACTTGTTAAACAGTATCGTTATCCGCTAAAATCTGTCAATATCGAACTTCCTGCGGGTAAACTTGAGGTTAACGAAAATCCCGACGAGGCTTGCAAAAGAGAACTTGAAGAAGAAACAGGATACAGAGCAAAACACTGGAAATCACTGGGTTACATCAATACAACCCCCGGAATTTGTACGGAAAAATTGTATTTGTACCTTGCCAAAGACTTGGAATTTGTCGGAGAACATCCTGATGAGGGCGAAATAATAAAATGTTACGAATATAAGATTTCTGACGTGTTTGAGATGATTAAAACAGGTGAAATAAATGATGCCAAAACGATTTGTGCTTTGATGCGAGCGTTTTGTAAGGAGTTTTGTGTATGATAAAGATGATTGCAACCGATATTGACGGAACTATTTATAGTTTGGCGAACGGGTTTAGCCCAAAAGTCAGAGAATGTATAAAAAAACTTACACAAAACGGAGTTAAGGTTATTCTTGTGACCGGTAGAATGCACTCCTCGGCGGTTCAGGTCGCAAAAGAACTCGGACTTGATACTCCCGTAATCTCATATCAGGGCGGCTTGGTCAAAGACATGGAAAATAATACTCTTTATCAACGAAACCTTCCGTCAAATTATGCAAAAGAAATCATTAAATGGGCAAGACAAAACCACATTCATATAAATTTGTATATTGATGATAAATTGTACGTGGAAGAGGATAACGACATTATAAAATATTACACTCACGACAAATTTATTGATTATACGGTGTGTTCGTTTGACGAATTAGAGATAGAAAATGTCAATAAAATTCTTGCGATTGACTTGAAAGATGCACAAAAGGTTACATCCTGGGTTCAGGAACTTCAAAAAAAATATCCTGAACTGTACATAGTTAAATCTACCCCGTATTTCTGCGAAATCGGCAGTCCTGATGCGAAAAAATCCTGCGGAGTTGAGCATTTGTGCAAACTTTGGGGAATTAAGAAAGAAGAAGTTTTGACAATCGGCGACCAGAATAACGATATTGACCTTGTTCAAGCGGGTGGAATCGGTGTTGCAATGGGTAACGGTACTGATGAATTGAAAGCTTGTGCTGATTATATTACAGATACCGTTGAAAACGACGGGTTTGTAAAAGCGGTTGAGAAATTTGTTTTCAACCTTCCGGTTGTAGAAGGCTGATTTTCATCAGTAAGTTAAACTAATATTTCAAAAATTTAATGCAAATAGTCCATGTTTCCGAATTTCAAAACATAATATGCACATCCCCAACCGTCTGAGGTTTTCGGTACACAATTTGTTGTGTAAGGGTAAATTGAATCAGGTGCTCCAAGTGGCAGCAAATTATCGCCCCTATATTCAAATAAGAAAAAATCCATTCCTAACGTGTTTGGCGGTTTTGGACCGTTGGTATCTATAAAAAAGTAGATACTCACGTCTTGATTTTTTTCACCTTCGCTAGTTGCTCGCCACATTATGCCTGAGCCGTTAAGTAACTTGATTTTATAATGATAGCCCGAGGTGGAATGGTGAATATTCGTTGCTTTCCCGTTTTTGTATTTATAATCATCAGCAAAACATTTCATTTGGGTGTCTTTAACCCCGCAATCCTCCAAAATTTTAAGTGATGTTTTCAGTTTTTCGGCTATATCTGTTGCTCCTTTTCCGCTTATTTCCGAATTTGTCCAACCGACTGCACCGCCGTACTGTTCTTCACTTAATCTTATTGCTTGCGTTAAGATTGACTGACTTTGTCGGAGTTTACTTATCGTTTGGCGTTCATTTATTTTTGCCAATAATGTCGGTAATGTCATTGCCGCAACTATTCCGATAATGCCAAGAGTGATTAGTATTTCTGCCAAAGTAAATGCTTTTTTATAACAAATTTTATCAGTAGGTTTATCTTTTTGCATAAGCACCTCCGCCTAAACTACATGGGCATAATTATGTCCACTTAAACCATTGTAACATATAAAATAGAAATATGCAAGACAAGGTAAAAAAACAGGAACTGTCGGAAGCTTTAGGGCGGGTTATTAGCAGGTTAAAAAAGGACTCGAACCTTTCAGCCAGAACGTTGGCTTATGGTATTAATCTCTCCAAAACAACGATTTTACTGGCTGAGCAGGGGAAACTTGACCCGCAATTGTCTACATTTTTTAAGTTATCGGAAGCGTTTTATAAAAAACCTGATGAAATGATGCGGCTTGTTGTAAAAGAATTACCAAAGTCTTGGTTTCAGAACGATTAGAAAAGATAAGTCCACACATAATTTGTTCAACTATGCGATGCTGAAATAAATTCAGCATGACACAAACGCACATGTCATTCCGAACTTTACTAAGTCCAACAATAATAATTATAAGTGCAGGTTTACTAATTTCACAAACTTAATCAAACAAAGCGTTAATTTTATCCGTAATATCCTGCGGGTCGATTTCGTTTGTAACTTTATTTATATCCTGTGAAATTTGATACAATTTCGCCGCCTCAATCTTGTCGCCAGTAATCGCAATTGTTCTGGCAAGGTTAAAGTGTGCAAGTGCGTAATTAGGATTACATTCAACTGATTTTTTGAACATTTCCATCGCTTCTCTTACTCTGCCAAGGTCGTCAAGATAAATTACACCAAGGTTGTTGTACGCAATGTCATAATTGTTATCAAATTCAATCGCTAATTCGTATTCCCTGATAGCCTCGTCAGTGTCACCTTTTCCCCAATACAAAAAGCCTAAATTACAGTGAATTTTTGCGTTTTTAGGGTCAAGGTCAAGTGCGTTACGGTATATCGCAAGAGCGTTTTCGTAATCTTCTTTATCATAAAATGCACTGCCAAGGTTTATATAAATGTCAATATCTTCAGGTGTCAACAGGTACGCACTTTGATATGAAGTAATCGCAGCGTCCAAATCCTGTTTCGATTCTTGGAAAACATATCCCAAAGTTTGGTTCACAACACTTGTCCATTCTTTGCTTGGATTTAGAGTTACCGCGGTTTGGAAGTGTGAAATCGCACCGTCGATATCGCCTTTGACGTATAAAATATTTGCCAGATTTGAGTGAAATTCAGGCATGTTTGGCATAATCTGGATAAGTTTTTGATAAGTTTCAATCGCACTTTCATAATCGCCCAAATCTTCATAAGCCTTGCACAAATGACGATATGCAGGAATATTCAAGTTATCAAGCCAAATTGCCATACGGTATTCGGTTATGGCATTTTCAAACTGTCCGAGCGAAGAATAAATATCCCCGAGCAAGCAATACAAAGGAACAAATCCCGGAGCCTTTTCTACCGCATCAATATAAATATCAATCGCATCGTCCAGCCCTTTTGTTTGCACCTGAAGATAACCCTTCAATAAAATCGGCAAGAATTTTATGTAAGAAAGTGATTCCTTAACTTTTTTTATCGCTTCAGGGTCAAACGGAAGCGTTAATGCTGCCATTAAGTATTCATAGGATGATTTAATTTTGTTTTTGAAAATTCTGAATGATGAAACTTTATACAGGTTGTGTAACAAATAGTGAGCACAAGAACTTGCAAACGGTGCATGTTTAATCGCTTTTTTCGCATTAACTTCCGCATCTAAAAATCTTGCTTTCTTTGTGTAAACTTCTGCAAGCATGTAATATGCTTTTGCAAATTTATCATTTTTTGAAACGGATTTGTCAAAGTAATTTATTGCCTTATCCAAATCGCCCTTGTAAAATTGTGCAAGTCCGATTTTATAGTAAATTTCGTACTCAATTGTTTCCGAGCAAGACTCTAACGCAATATTGTATTCCTTTATTGCCTCATCTATGTACTGGCAAGAAGTGTAAATATCCAAGTGCCAAGCCATGTACAAATCCCCTAAACGCAAATGTAAATTCGCATTTGTCGGATCTGATTGGATTTCCATTTGGCATAAAGTAATCGCAGATTTAACGTTTCCGCCTTTTAATTCCTTATTTATCTTTTTTTCTAAAACTCTAGTATTATTATTCATATCTGTAAAACAACCCTGTAATATATATTTTAATTAAGATTATATAAAAAAGCAAGTTATTTAACATAATTTTGTGTATAATGGAGTTTATTAGAAGGGGAAAAATATGACCGATAACAGAATTTATTTTGTAGATGTAACAAACCGTGATGGCGTGCAAACTTCAAGATTAGGACTTGCGAAGTTACAGAAAACTATTATTAACCTGATGCTTAACGATATGGGTATCACTCAATCAGAATTCGGGTTTCCGACAACAAAACACGAATTGAACTACCTGAACGGGAATTTGGAACTTGTAAAACGCGGAGTAATTACCACGACAAAACTTTCAGGCTGGATGCGCGGAATTGCATCTGACGTTGAGGACTCGTTTAAAAATGTTCCTGATTTGCAATATGTGAACCTGTCGCAATCAACTTCAGAACAGATGATAAACGGCAAATATCTCGGTAAGAAAACCCCTGACGATATAATAAAAATGACAAAAGAAGCGGTTGAATGTGCAAAAGATAAAGGTGCAAAAATTATCGGTGTTAACGCCGAAGACGCATCCCGCAGTGATATTGACTACTTAATAAAATATGCAAAAGAAGCGAAAGCCTCGGGTGCTTACAGGTTCAGATATTGCGACACTTTGGGCTACGAAGACCCGCAAACGACTTACGATAGAATTTATAAAATTGCAAAAGCGACAGAAATGCCAATAGAATTGCACTTTCATAATGACCTTGGTATGGCAGCAGCGTGTTCAGTAATGGGAGCAAAAGCAGCGATTGATGCAGGTGTTGATGCTTATATTAACACTGCTATCAACGGAATGGGCGAACGTGCAGGAAATGCGGATTTGGTTTCATGCCTGTTAGGCTGCTTGAAATCAGCAGGATTTAAAGGAAAATATAAGATTGACGAAAATATCAGACTTGATAGAGCGTGGAAACTTGCGAAATACACTGCGTACGCTTTTGGGGTTGATATTCCGATAAATCAGCCTGCTGTCGGCGATAATGCGTTTGCTCACGAATCAGGAATTCACGCAGACGGCGCGTTGAAAGACAGAAGAAATTACGAATTGTACGATTTTGAAGAGTTAGGACGTGGTGAACCTGAAATAATCGAAACAGGCAGAATGATTACAACCGGTGAATATGGCGGAATTAAAGGGTTCAGAAACGTTTATAACAACCTTGAAATCGAGTTTAAAGACGAACACGAAGCCCGTAACATTTTGGAATTGGCAAGATATGCGAACGTTCATACCCAAAAACCTTTGACAACAAGTGAGTTAAAGTTCATATACTACTTCCCTGATGTTGCGGCAAAAGTAATGACAGTGTCACCGTATTATGAACCGATTGGAGCGATTAAAGAACGTGTTGAGGCTCAAAAATTTTGCCCGCCAACGGGTATAATCTAAAAAGACACTGGAGGTTTTAGATTATATATAAAGTTTAAGAAGGGCGGCGCGCATTTTAATACGAGCCGCCATGCTATTG
>CAMAGQ010000062.1 GCA_945833895.1 uncultured bacterium | reverse complement strand
AAGATGAAGTTCAAGAAGAAGTCACAGATGTTGAAGATAACAACGAAATCGCAGAAGATGAGTTGACTATCGGAGATATTGACGATGAATTATCGCTTGATGAAGATTTGGAAATCACTGATTTAGATACACTTGACACAGAAGAAGTTGAGCAATCGGCACAGGAAACAATCCAAGACACAGACGAAGTTCAACCTGAAACAGAACCTGAAATCTCTGAACCTGAAGAAATTTCCGAAGAAACTCAAGAAGATATTCAAGATGAAGTTCAAGAAGAAGTCACAGATGTTGAAGATAACAACGAAATCGCAGAGGATGAGTTGGTTATCGGAGATATTGATGATGAATTATCGCTTGATGAAGATTTAGAAATCACTGATTTAGATACACTTGATACAGAAGATGTTGAACAATCGGTACAGGAAGTTTCTCCGACTGAACCTGAAACACCTGTTCAAAACACACCGCAAAATACGGTAACTAATACGTTTACGGCAAATACCCCTGCGAATATGGACATTTCGGTAGACACACTGCTTGATAATGCAATTGCCGCAATTGACAACAACCCGTTAAAAAATGGTGAAGTTCAAGAAAAAGTTTCAGAGTCAGCGATAAAATTAACCTCAATCGCAGGCGGAGCGTTTGAAGATGTAATTTCAAAGACAGAAAAAGAACAACACGAACGTTTAAATAAAATCGATTTTAACAACGCTATAGAAACATATTCTACACCGGCAACAAATAATCAAATATCCTTTGTCGGCGAACTTTCAGCGGCTAAAGCACAAGCAAATTTACTTGCGGAAGAACAAGGTTTAAGAGATAAACCGACAGATTTATCAGAACTTAACGTCGTTCAAGTTCAAAAGCAAGAAGATATCGTTCACGAAGTTGTTGATATGGAAAGCATTGAAACCGTTGAAAGAGAACAGTTTGTGGAAGATGAATCACAAATTGTCGAACTTGACAAGATTAAAGACGTTGATTCTCCGACAAAACCTGCTCCTGACATTGAAGAACTTGACATGCAACAAGTTGAAACAGAAACAATGGAACTTCCTGACTTGAACACATACACAATCAACGAAGACGGCAGTTCTCCGCTTGATAATATGAACTGGGGTCCTGAAGAACAGATTAACCCTGATGAGTTGCTTGATTTAGACATCGCTGAAACTCTCATGGGCGAAGAAACTGGAAATGCTAAAACTGATTTCACTGATGATTTGGTGGACGGTTCAGCGTTTTCAAAAACAACAGTAAGCGAGATTGAAGATATCAACACAGAAGATGAAATTAGTATCAGCGAAGAGGAAAATCCTGAAAGTGAAAACCTTGAAGATGAACCTATCGAACTTACAGAAGATTTCTTCGGGAAAGAACTTGAGGCAGTCGCAGAAGAAAATACAGAAGAAGAAAAACCTGCGGAAATGTCAGAATTAAACCCTCAGGCTGAAATCTCACTTGATGATAATGATGAATTATTCGGCGAACTTCTTGAAGATACGGTTGAAGAAGATAAAGCAGAAATTTCACCGGAAGAAATTGAGCCTGAAAACAACACCGAAGTTCAGGCTACTGCTGAAACAGAAACAGACTGGAGTGAAGATATCGGATTTGACACCCTGCCTGACATTGAACCGACAGAAGACAACAGCGAAACGACTGCCACTATCATAGAAGAAAGTCCAGACACAGCGTTATTCAAAGCAACTGCAAACTCAACAGTAATTTCAGATAAAACTTTTGAACCGGGTGAGATAAAAATCGACATCAACAACGAGCAAAATCCAACGATTACTCAAGAGGAAAATGATACAATCGGAAGTTTATACGATGAAAATTCAACCGTTGCAACAAATACAATTTTGAATAATCCTGGAAGATTATCACAACCTCAACAGCAGCCAAAACGCGGACTTGCTGCAGGTTTAGGCATTGCAGGAGTTCTGGTTGCATTAGTTTTAGTTTTTGCTTTCGGATTTGGAATTTCAAAATTCCTCAAAGGCTCGCCTGATGAAACTCCGCAACCAATTAGCGAAGAAGAAAACTCAGATAATTACATCGCACAAGAACAAGCACAACCTGCATCAGGACAAGTTGTTCAGATGGATAACAACACGAACGCTCTTGCTTCAACCGCAGGAACAACTACAACCGACAAAGCCTCTTTTGTAGAAGTTAAAAAGTTATCGTGGGAAGTTCCGGGGGCAGTTTCTTCTGATACGAAGTTCCAACAATACTTCCAATCAGCAGGAAAAAGTTTGAAATCAGCCTTGATGACCGACTTACTGTCAGTATCTGATAAAGCATACGCAAGTGAAATGCGAGTAAGTATAACCTTCGCTCAAGACGGTACTTTCAAAGATGCAAGAATTGTCACGGCAAGCGGTTCTAACCAAATCGACAACATAGTGTTAAGAACTGTTAACCAGACACTTAATGTTTTGAAAGCCCCTCATAGCGTGGGTTCATACGAAAATACAACTGCGGTACTTAAAATTTATCTATAAATGTGCTATACTGTGTGCTATACGATAGAGGGAGTGTAACTGTGGAGATAGCACAAGAAAAAATTGACTTAATCAGCAGAATTATCAAAGGAGATCGAAAATATTCCAGCAATGAGGATTTATATGAAGATTTCTTTAATGAAACCTGCAAACGTTCAATGTCAATAATCAACGCTATAGATTCCGAGGTGACTCTGGAAGCCTACATGCGTCGTGTTGTTACCACTTCTATTATAAACGTCCTGAAAGATACAGGAAGATTACGCAGAACAAGCAGCGGATATAAAGCAACCCGTGAAACAACAGTAGAAACCTCTGATATCGATTATTCCGACGTTTCAGTAAATTATTCAAGCATTAAAATCCCTGAAAGTCCTGAAGATGTCGTTATTCAAAAAGAAGTTCTTGAGTTTGTAGCAGATTCTGTTATAAGAATTGATAAAGAAAATCCTGATAAAGAGTATTTACATATTTATACTTTGCGATATGATAAAGGCATGACACAAAAAGAAATTTCTGACGAACTGGGGATATCACAATCTGAAGTATCCAAAAGACTTTATAAGTTAATGGAAAAAGTCAGAGATGTCATTCAATAGATAGTGAATTATGAAATGTCCTGTTTGCAAAAAAAATATTCCCAATGAGGCATTGAAATGTCCTTATTGCAAAACTCGCACAGGTTTGTTATGCTCGCATTGCAAAACCGTCAACCCTGTGAACGCTGTTACCTGTCAAAAATGCGGTCAGGAACTGTTGAAAATTTGTCCGCACTGCAACAGCGTGAATTTTCCAATCGCAACAAAGTGCAGAAAATGCGGTTCGCCACTGGGAAACCACATTCCAAAGAAAAAAGAACCTCAAAAAACTGCAAAAAAATCAGAAGAAAAATTTTTAAACCTTAAATTTACCCCTGAACTTTGCACGCACACGCAGGCTCAAAAGATATTGACAGAAGGTTTACGCTCAAAAGATAAAAAAATATTTTCAATAACAGGCGAAAAAGGAATAGGGAAAACAACGCTTTTAAGACAGGTTCAACAAACCCTCAAAGATAATAATTTTGAATGGTGCATGGGCAGATGCACTCCGCTTACCCAGTTAACTCCGGGGGGCGTTATTCAAGATATGCTCCTGAATTTATTTAAACTTCCGGGGTTTTATCTGAGCTCTGATGAACTTAAAAAAGATGCCATGCAATTTTTTACCAATGAATTCAGGTTTCTGAACGCTACAGATATTTCTGATTTCCTGAACTTTTTGTATAACTCTAAAGACGGGAATTACGAAGATATTATCATTAATAAAAAAAGAACTTACGACATCTTAAATCGTATTTTTGATGCTTTTTGTAACACGGGAAAATTTATCTTTGTTGTTGATAATTTCGATTTTATAGACGGATTTTCGATTGAATTTTTGACCAATTTTATAAAACGTCCAAACAACTGGAAAAATCTCCGTTTTATCGTCATTTATGATGAACACAAACCCGTGAGCGGATTTTTCGGGATTGAAAACAAGGACATAAAAGCCTATACGGACATTCATCTTGCACCTGTCACAACAGAAGAATTAGAACACTGGATGAATTTTACGGGCGACTCGGGAGTTTATGTATCTCCGCGAGAAAAAGAAATTATCTTTGCAAGATGTCAGGGAAACCCAGCATTTGTAGAACAGGCGGTAAGTTATTGTTTTGACTGCCAGATTACAGACAAAGCCTTCCTTATGCCGAGAAATTTTCAGGATTTAATCATAGAAAGATTAAACACCCTGAAAAAAGCAAACATTGAAGCGTATAAATTGCTGTTTGGCAGTGCAATTCTTGGAGATAAGTTGAACCTTGCACTGTTAAAAGAAATTTACGGATATCAGCCAAAAGTTTTCAATGCAATAATTACCTACCTTGCAAAAGCAAACTTCATAAGACGATATAACGAATCATATTACGAATTTAACAACTTGCTTTTGTGGGAAACCATACTCAAAAACTTAAAAAAAGAAAAAGAATTTGAAGAAATAAATGTCAAAGTCGGCAGAGCAATAAGCGTTTTCAACTTAAACACTAACCCGACAATGGCAATGATTTCGCACAACTTGAAAGAAAACCGTATGGCGTTTGACATCTGGACAAAAACAACCCGACTTGCCTCATATATCGGTGACATCAATTTGTATGTAATTTCACAGCGGCAATGTCTTGCACTGCTGAACGAATTTAACGAAAACGAAACAGTAAGTATTCGCTACAACATCAGCGAACGACTTGGAAAACTTCTAACAGAATACGACCCTGAAGAGGCTATTGAATTTTTGCCTGATGCTATAGCGAACGCCAAAAAGAATAACGATGAAGCAAAAGAAATTGAACTTCTCGGGTATCTTTCGTCTTGCTGCTACAAAACGGGAAATTACTACGGTGCAATTGAATGTGCAGACAATGTATTAAAGAAAATGACACCTGCTCAAGAACTTGAAGGAGCAATGATTAAGGCAACAAAAGTTTATTCACTGCTTCACATAGGAAACTGCGGAGAGGTTATTAACCTTATAGATAATGAAATTTTGCCAATCCTGACCGCAAATGTTTCAAAACCAAAACTAAACAAATCTATCCCGACAGGATTTTTATATGACACATGGCTACGGGTTTACGCATCGCTTGCGATTGCACTTGCTATGCAAGGAAATGACAGAGCCTTTGAAGTTCTGACCTACGTTTTTGACATAATTGATAAGTACAAAATTACTGACATCGAACTCATTTGCCGACTAAAACTTGCACTTGCTTATGCAAACACAATGAAAGGTAATTTTATTACCTCAAAAGAAGTTTTGTCGGATGTAGCAAACAGATTAGGCGTTGCCTACGGAGAAACCGACGATATAGACGAGGTTAAAGCACATATTACCAACGGTTACGATATGATAGAAGCAATGAACAGTTTTCTGCTAAAGGAATACGACGGATTGCAGGAAAATCTGCTTGAATACGTAATGTTTGCAAATAATACCGGAGATGAATTTAGCAAAAACATGTTTAAAGCAATGCTCGGAAAATTATTCTGCGATTCAAAACAGGCAAAACACGCAATAGAAATATACAACGAACAGGTAACTTACTTTGCTAATAAAAAATACGCAATCGGTGCAATTTTATGCTGGTACTTGATAGCGGAAGCAACTATCATTGCCGAAACTCCAAAAAAGGCTGTAGATATTGCAACCCAAGCACTTGAAATCGCACAAAATCCAAAAATAAACAACTACTTCTTAATTGTACTTTTGCGAATAGTTATTGCAAAAGCGGAAATTGAAATTTCTGATTACGAAACAGCAAAAATCAATCTGGAATCCGCATTAATACTTGCTAAAAAGTACAATATGAACGATTTGTTGTCAAAAATTTATTACATTTACGCAAATTATTATTTTGAAATAGGCTCTGTTCAATCCCAAAAGCAGTTGGAATATCTTCGCGGGGCTTCAACGATGTACGACAAAGCCATTGATATTATCGTAAAAATAAGCAAAAATACAACTCTTAGGGATAAAATTTCGACAAGAAAAGAAAATCTCATGGATTATTGTAACAAACACAGCCTTCCGATATAGTTCTCTTTTCTATATTCAAATATGAAAAAAAATAAATAGCCTGACGTATGTATTCATTTTTGTAAAGAAAAAAAATATAATCTTTACATAAAATCATGTTTATTTTAAAAATATGATATATAAAAAGGACGCGAAATTGCATAATAATTTTGAAAGTTTTGATAACTCGGAAACAGCAACAAAAAAAGATATTGTTATTCAGGAGAGGGTTGAATTAATATCATCTCACATGTACAAACAGTTTCTGGAATACCAGCATGCCACTGTTAACACGAATGATATTTTCTCAAGAATGGTTGAATGTCTTGAACTCATCTCTAACAACCTGAAACAGTCGTTCTCATCAAGAGGGATAACTACTCAAAATATTTACGTTGACACAGATGCAATGAAAACGGTTACTGTTATAAATATTTTATGGAGAAAGATGAGTTTCACAACCCGCTGCAATTTTGAACCGCAAACCTTGTATAGAGATGACGGCAGACACATTTTTGCAAACCGCATAATCGCTCTGAACGGGAATTATTACGACCTTATCAAAGATGCAAAAGACAAATCGGAAGAAATTGAACGCCTTTTGGAAAACGAAATCGCATCATTATACATACCTGCCGACCAAACTCAAAGATGTATTTTTAAAATAAAAAGCACAGGACAAGAGTTTATGGTACATCACGTTGATGCCCCTAGGGATGTTGTACTGAAAGTTGTTGAAACCGTTTGCGGATGGCCTCTTCACCACAAAGACGGTTCTGTTAAAAAATTCTTCAGTTAAAAAAATTTTTAAATTTGTCAGATTAAAAACTTGACTTTATTAAAAAAAAGACTAAATAATAGATGTAGAGGTATTTAGGTTATATATGAAATTAGTAGAAAAATTAAAAGATTACGAAAACCAGTATGTATTTATAAGATGGGCTGCCGGTGGAGAATACGGAAAATTAATCTATGCCGGAGATGATTTTATAGAATTTAACATCATTGATATCGAAACAATGAGTTACAGAGAAACAACATTAATATATGCACCGCTAATTTTGGAAGTTACAATCGGTGGTGCGGATATCTCAAGAATAGTTGCGGAAGTGTCTTCACAACTGTCTGTCGGCGAGAATAATTAAGCAAAAAAAAGTCACAATACATTGCGACTTGAACAATAATCTTGGGAGGAGATTTTGGGATAGTTTATATCTGCATGATATTATAATCATGTCAAATTGGTTACGTTTTTGTTTCATAAATTTACAAAAGTTTACAAATTTGCATTTTAGTTGTATAATTACCCTATGGAAAAAAATTTAAACATACTTATAATAAACGGCCCGAATATCAATATGCTTGGTGTACGTGAACCTGAGCAGTACGGTTCAAAATCTTATAAAGATTTAGAAAAAGAATTGCACGAGTATTCTTTTGAACTTGGCGTAAATATAGAGATTTTTCAGAGCAATTTTGAGGGTGAAATTATCGAAAAAATCCAGTATGCCTTAGGAAATTTCGACGGAATTATAATGAATGCGGGAGCATTCACTCACACAAGCGTTGCGATACGTGATGCTCTAACTTCTGTAAAAATTCCGACCGTTGAAGTTCACATCTCAAACATCTACAAGCGTGAATCTTTCAGACACAACTCAATGTTTGCCGATGTTTGTGTCGGACAAATCACAGGGTTTAAGGTTGACAGTTACAAACTTGGCATGCAAGGTCTTGTTAACTTCCTCACAAGTGCAAACGACTAAAATAAAAACAGGATAAGGTAAAACATGAGATATAGAACACACCAATCACTAATCGGAATGTTCGGTCTGGGAACATTTTTAATCGCCATTTTTGTTATCAAATTTTTATCCTCCCAAATTGGACAATTTTTAATACCTGTATCAGCGGTTTTGCTTGTTATTTATGCTATTGTGAAATTCTTTTTTCTGGATACGTTATATGAAAAATTCGGCACAAAATTTGCACAAAAAAGGTTTGTAATAAATAATACAACCTTGCGAAACCATAACTGTACAATACTTTTGACACCGAAACAAAAGATTGTTGTTATGGAAAATATTTACGGTATCGACAATACTAAAAAAATGTTTACCCTAACCAATGCTGATATAAAAATTAACCAAACGTGGTACAGAATTTGTACGGTATTTGACGATTATACAAAAATTGAAGCTTTGATTAATTTTTTCAATATCCAGATGATTAATATTGACCTTGTAACTTACGACACAAAACCTGTGAAAAAAGAAGAAAAAACGGTTAATCCGCCTAAATTGCAGCAGCAAAAACCAACCACCGAACCGAAACCTCTTCCGACACCGGAACAACAGCCAATACACGAACCGACCCACAGCACAGAACCGCCGGAAGAAAACGATTACCGAATTGTCGATTTTTAACGATTTTTATAATTTGACAGATAAATTTGTAATAGGGAATTGGGGGATAATTTAGGTGTTGTTTAAATTTAACCCACTTCCCAAGTTTTAAGAAAAATTATCCTTTTTATCCTTTTCTTATCCCTAAAATTATCCTTTTTTCTAAAATAATGCCGTGGTTATGCCTCAAACTCCGACAGGGGTTGAATTTTTTCAAGGATAGAAAAAGGATAAAAACTTCCGAGAAGTGGGAAAATTGTTGTCGGTTTGGTTAAACCGACCTACGTAACTTGCTTATTGTCACCCTGAATTTATTTCAGGGTCTTACCGGAAAGTAATAAATACGCTAAATTGGTAAGATGCTGAAACAAGTTCAGCATGACAGTCTAGAAGTTTTTGTTGGGCAGGTATGCCCAACCTACAAGCTCTCGGTTTCGTCATGGGTGGTCACTCCTTTCTACCTGTCGGCATAGAAAAAGG
>CAMAGQ010000061.1 GCA_945833895.1 uncultured bacterium | reverse complement strand
ATTATGTGAGATAAGGTTAGGTAATCGTGAATAGATTTTGTAACAATTTTTGTCACCGAATTACGTAACATATACAAGAATGACGGAGTGCAGATTCTTCGGGCAAAAGAAATCACCACCCCCAGAATGACGAAATTCTTGAACCCTCTCCCGAATTTCTAAATTCACTCTGTTCATTAAGAAATTCTACTCTCCCACTCTGGGGTAGGGTAATGTGTATCCCCCCTCGCCCGACAAGGGGAAAGAAGTACTTAAATTATTGCGTAAATCTCTGCCGATGGTCATTTTGAGTGCCATTGATTATATTAAAGTTTTTAGTTTATAATACAAGGTATGTTTGAAATTAATACCGATAATATTTCTGAAAATTACGAAGATTTCAGGCTGAAAGTTAAGCAAGGAAAATCTTTTGCTATTACAGGTTTAACTTCAATTTTGCGGTTATTTTTTATCAGCAAAATAAAAACTTACTCTGCGAAAAAAGTTTTATTTATAACTTCGACTGAGCAAAATGCTCTAAAATATCAAAGCGATTTATTGAACGCGTTTAACATTCAATCGATTGTTATGCCGTTTCAAAATATTTCCGCTTACGAAACCGTTTCGCCTAATCTTTACGATTACGCACGTCAGGTGAAAATTCTTCAAACTCAGCCCGACATCGTGATTTGTCCTGTGAAATCGCTTGTGGAAAAATTTCCGACGAAAGAATTTTTCAAAGAAAACTCAATAAACATCAAAGTCGGCGATTCTATCGATTTAAAAGATTTGGCTCAAAAACTCATAAATTTCGGTTACAAACGTTCAACAATGGTCAACGATATTTCAGAATTTAGCATAAGAGGTGATATTGCCGATATTTTCGGACTTGACGAAAACCCTGTCAGAATTGAGTTATGGGGCGATGAAGTTGTCGATATAAGATATTTTAACAACGAAACTCAAAAATCAATCAGCAAAACTCCTCAAATAAAAATTTTCCCGATTTATAAATTTTTATTGGATGGGAAAGAGGATATTCTGGGCGATTTACAACAGCAAATCATTGACAACGAAGACGACAAAACTCCTGAGGATATGTATTTTGAAGGTATTGAGGTTTACCAAAATTATTTCAACAAAAATTTGGTGAGCGTTCTTGATTACCTTGAAGATTACACTCTTGTTTTTGATGAAACCTCGGAAATCTATTCAAAATACGAGTTCGTGGACGAAAATCTTGAAAAACAACTTACAGAAAATCTTGAGCAGGGGTTAATAAAACAGATTGAGGGCAAAAATCATTTCACTTATGAAGAATTTATGCGGAAATGTTCGTATTTCACTCAAATCGGGCTTAATAATTTTATTGACGGGCAGACAAGAGAATTACTTGAGTTTAACACTCAACCTTTGCGAAATTTTGAGGCAAATTTAGACCTTATAACGGATTTTATTGAAGAACACAAAAATTACAAAATTATTATCGCAACGGATTATCCCGAAAGAGTGAAGGAAATTCTAAAAGAAAAAGAGGTTTTCGGCGTTGAATACACGGAAAGCATAATTTCAGGCGGATGTATTTTGGAAGATTTCGGCACAATCATAATGACTGACCGAGAACTTTTCAACAAACGTTCTAAAGAAGTTTCGGCATCTAAAAAGTCTTATTACAAGGAAAAGCCTGAATATATCGAAAATATTAACGATATAAAACCCGGAGAATACGTTGTTCATACAATTCACGGGCTTGGGATTTATAAAGGCTTGTCAAAACAGGAAATTGATGGTCAGTTAAAGGATTACCTGACAATTGAATACGCAAACAAAGACAGGCTGCATATTCCGGCTGAACAAATCAACCTTCTTTGCCGATATAGAGGAGCAGGAGCGGTTAAGCCGAAACTTTCCAAAATGGGCGGTCGTGATTGGGAAAACACCAAGGCGAAAGTTAAAAAAGAGGTGGAAGTTGTTGCATACGACCTTTTGAGGCTGTACGCAAGACGAAAAATGCAGAAAGGTTTTCAATTCCTGCCTGATACAACTTGGCAGATTGAAATGGAGGAATCTTTTGAATTTGTGGAAACTCCTGACCAATTGAAGGCAATTTCTCAGGTTAAATACGATATGGAATCCGAACAGCCCATGGACAGGCTTATTTGCGGAGATGTCGGGTTTGGAAAAACAGAAGTTGCTATGCGTGCAATCTTCAAAGCCGTAACCTCAGGAAAACAGGTTGCTGTAGTTGTTCCGACAACTATTCTTGCTCTCCAGCATTATCAAACGATTTATGAACGATTTAAGCCTTTCGGGGTCGGAGTTGAATTGTTATCAAGATTTCGGACAAAAAAGGAGCAGAAAGAAACAGTCAAAAATCTTGCATCAGGTGCGTGTGATGTTGTTATAGGCACTCACAGGCTTTTGCAAGACGGAATTGTTTTCAAGGATTTAGGACTTCTTGTTATTGATGAAGAACATAGATTTGGGGTCAGACACAAGGAAAAACTTAAACAATTGCGGGAAAATATAGATATTCTTTCAATGTCTGCAACTCCAATTCCAAGAACTTTATATATGTCTTTGTCGGGAATTAAGGATATGTCTGTAATCAACACTCCGCCTAAAAACAGACTTCCGATAAAAACCTATGTCGGCGAGTGGAACGAAAATATGGTTAAAAACGCCATTATTCACGAACTTGATAGGGAAGGGCAGGTTTTTTATCTTTACAACAGGGTCGAAACAATACAGGAATTCAAAGCACAATTACAACGAATTGTACCAAACGCACGAATAGCAGTCGGACACGGTCAAATGGATGAAAAAGAACTCGAAGAAGTTATCATTGATTTTTCAAACCGTGAATACGACATTTTGCTTGCGACAACAATCATTGAAAACGGTATAGATATTCCGAACGCAAACACAATGATTATCCACAATTCGGACAAATTCGGGCTTGCACAGTTGTATCAGTTAAGAGGGAGGGTCGGACGTTCTCAAAGGCAGGCGTACTGTTATTGTTTCTACACAAAAAGTAAAGAACTTTCAAAAGATGCGGTCGACAGGTTGAAAGCGATAAAAGAATTTACAACACTCGGAAGCGGTTACCAAATAGCACTGCGGGATATTGAAATCCGCGGGGTCGGGAATATTCTGGGTACAAAACAGCACGGTCACATGGTAAATGTCGGGTTTGATACATATTGCGAATTGCTTGAAGAAACAGTTCAGGAACTTCAAGGCGAAAAGGTTGAAAAGGTTTCGCCTGCAATCATTGATATAAACGTAACCGCATATATTCCTGACGAGTGGGTCGGTTCATCTGAGCAAAAAATGATTGAATATAAACGGCTTGCGGACGTAAAATCGGCAGTTGAATTGGATTATATCGTTGAAGAGTGGGTGGACAGATTTGCAAAACCGTCTGAATGTGTCGAAAACCTCATTAAACTCATCAGGTTGAGGCTTTCGGCAACAGAGGTCAGAATTTCGGCATTGCGGGAAGTTGGCAGTGCGATTAGAATTTACACTCCTTATTCAAGACCTGAATGGAATTTAATTCAACAGGTTCTGCCTAAAAATATCAGTAGTAAACTTAAATTTACACTTGCACCAAAGTCTTGCAGCGAGGGTGTTTCCATAATTATTTTAAACACCTGCTATGTAAATTTTAATGAAGTATTTAACATTTTGACGGATTTGTTTTATTATATTCATAAAGTAATTCACGAGTATTAAAAGAAAGAGAGAGGGATATGAAATTTTCTAAATTATTGGCAACTCTTGCCGTATCTGCAATACTATTCACAGGTTGCGGAATAAAAGACCAGAATGCAATTATTAAAGTTAATAACAAAGCGATTACTCAATCAGAGTATAATCAATTGATGGACCAAAGCCTTGCACAAGTTCCGTTCGGAAAACCTGAGGACTTGAAAGGCAACAAAGACGGCTTTTTCTATCTTATGACAGAACAAAGAGTTATAAACCAATTGATAGTAAAAGAACTTCTTGATCAGGAAGCAGACAAACGCGGTATTAAGGTTAAGGGCAAAGATATCGACGAAGCAATGAAAAAAGTTCTTGACCAAGTCGGCGGCAGAGATAGATTGATGGAAGTTCTTAAAGAAAACGGAGTCAGCGTAAGCGACTTCAAAAACGACTTGAAAAGTCAGGTAAGAATGAGAAAACTTGCTCAAGCCGCAGGAAAAATTTCCGTAACCGATAAAGATTGCGAAGATTTCTACAAGAAAAACCCTGACAAATTCCAAAATCCTGACAAAGTAAGAGCTTCACACATTTTGATTTCTGCAAACCCTTACCAGATAAGCGAAGAAATCAAATCAAAATCTAAAGGTGAAATCTCTGAACAAGAACTTAAAGCAAAAGTAGAAGCAAAAATTGCTGAGAAAAAAGCACTTGCAGAAAAACTTGATAAAGAATTGAAACTTGATAAGTCAAAATTTGAAACATACGTAAAGAAATACTCTGAAGACCCTGGTAGTGCTGCACAAGGCGGAGATTTAGGATTTTTTGCAAAAGAACAAATGGTTCCTGAATTTTCTGAAGTTGCTTTCAATTCAAAACCTGACACTATTTCAGACGTAGTTAAATCTCAATACGGTTTCCACATTATCTATGTAAAAGATAGACGTGCCGCAGGTGTTACACCGTTTGAAAAAGCAAAATCAGGCATTAAAGAACATCTTGTAATGGAAAAACAAATCAAAGCACTTGACGATTTAATCATTGCTGCTAAGAAAAATGCTAAAATCGAATATCTTGACGAACAATACAACCCTGAAGTTATCCAGAAAAAACTTACAAAACAAATGGATTACGCAACAGGCGGTAAAGCAAATCAAGTAAAAGAACAAGATAAAAAAAGCAAATAAGATAAACTAAAAATAAAGAATAAAATCAGACCTTCCGCCAGGGGGTCTGATTTTTTACAAAACTACAATAATTGTAGAAGATGATTCTTTATGCTATAATGTTTTCGTAAAAATTCTTATGCGGGCATAGTTCAGTGGTAGAATGTCTCCTTCCCAAGGAGAAGATCGCGAGTTCGAGTCTCGTTGCCCGCTTTTTTACAAAGGTTTCGGGGAAGGTTCTTAATGTCTTATTATGACGAGTTATTAAAAAAAATTCCTAAGATTAAGCGGTTTTTAGATACCGATTCTAATTGTACTATCTATCATTATACAAAACCGGAAAAACTTTTGAATATCCTCTCCGGCGGAACTATCAGGTTTTCTAATGCTCTTTATCTCAATGACAAAGAAGAAATCGCATATTCCTACAAACTTATTGTTAAGTTAATCGACGAAACAGAAGGGCTTAATCAAAACCTGTTTGAGAAAATTAAAAATCATTTTTCTAACAAATATAAGCACATTGTCGACGGAAACAATGATTTTGTAAATAAATTGGAATATTTTACAACTTCTTTTTCAACGGAAAGCGACAATTTAACCCTGTGGAACAATTACGCTAAAGGAAAAAATTACACAGGCTATAATATCGGATTTGACAAGAAAAAACTTATAACGGAAATGGCTGATAATAATTATATTCCGATTTACGGAAGTGTTATTTACGACACCCAAAAACAAATCAAAATTATTCATGCTATTTTCAAAAAATGGAACAGTTTGTTTGAAAAGGTTCTGAACTGCAAAAAGACTAACGAGGTTAAACTTTTTGATGTTTTGTTTGAATTGATAGACATTTTAAGTATTGTAAGTTTGTTTTTCAAAAATCCGCAATTCAAAAATGAACACGAATACCGTATCGTAATGGTTAATGTTTTCGGGGCAGAAAACTCCAAACCTACAGGAATTGTCGAAAAAAACGGTCTGTTTGTTCCATATCTTGAATACCATTTTTCAAAAGAGTCTGTAGTTTCCGTGAACATTGGACCTACATTTGAAGAAAATATTTTCTACACAAGTACAAACCGCATGCTTATGAATTTTGGCTATCAGGTAAAAGAAGTTAATCGGTCGAAAATTCCGCTAAGATACTAACTTGCCTGTGAAAATACCCGTGTTGTGGTTAATATAGTCGTTGAATCTATTTTCGATTTCGGATTTTGTGCGTTTACTTTTTTATAAATGTTGTTCAAATGAACATACAACGGTCTATCTATTGCTTGGGCTTCCGCTTTTCTTGCACCGATTTCCTGCGGACGCTGTAAGTAACTTATTCCCGTTCCGCTGTCTTTTTCAAAATGTTTGGCAATAATATTTGCGATTTCCTGTGCTTTTTCAGGAGAAGTTTTTTGTGCTGAAATCTCCTTAATCATTGCATTGTAAATATCTTTTGCAGACGAACTTGGGTGTAAAAAATTCATCCCTTTTGCCATAATCATTCTTGCATATTGGTCGATATGTTCTCTTTCGTGGATAGTTGTCATAATCCGCTTAAGTTCAGGACTTAATAACTCAGTTTTTCTTTGAAGTTCGGTATAATCATCAATGATTTTCTTTGAAATTTTTTCAACCAACAATTTGCCGTTTGTATTATCTCTGTATGTGTAATGATACGTATCGCCGACTAATTTAACTTTTACTATGTCGTATTTAGAAACAGCGGTTTTAACCGTTTTATAGTCGTTTAAAACAATCATACACTCATTGCCGAGTGCAACTCCTGATGTAGTCTTGTTAAGTGTCGAAAATCCTAAACGCGGAGTTGTAAAAATATTATGTTCTGCTGCCCACTGACGCAAAACCACCTCAGGAATTTTATCAAACGGTACGTTATATTTTTCCAAAATTTCTGCAAAATTTTTAAGTTCTCTTGGGGATAAATTTTTTATCGTGTTGAGTTCTTTTTGAGCGTTTTTCCTAAACGATAAATTCCGCTCCAAATCCACATCCGCATTTTTAAATAAAGTTTCTAACGTTTTAGTTATGGAAACTTTGTTAAATACGTTGCTATTCTTTCCGATTTTGCCGAATTTTGCAAAGTCTTTTATTTTCAATACGGAAGTTGGAGTAAACGGAAGTGACAGTGCTAAATTGACGGAATCTTCACCCATTGTTCGCAAATTTTTCCTTGCTAAATTGTATCTGCCTGCCTTGTTGTTTTTTACAAATTCTAAAGAGTGCTTAACCGCTCCGGCAGTTGATGCAATTCCAAACCCGATAGCAAGAACTCCGCCGCCTACAGATATAGGTATTCCAATCAGAGGAAGCAGCGATAACCCCAAAGAAACACCCATCATTCCGAAAAGCCCGTTCCACGTGAACAGTGATTCTATCGTGTCACGGCATTGTTGTTTTATTCCTTTACCAAGAAGTGACAAACCTTCGTTTAATGTTATCGGTTTTGAGTTAGATTTGTTTCTTCCAAAATTAATTTGTGCCTGATTATATTTCTCCTGCAAAAGGAGCTTTTTATCGTTATAATTCTTTTTTTGAGGTATTTTGTTGTACTGTGTAAAATCTATACTACTAATTCTTGCCATTTTTAACCTATCTGTATTCATTATAAAACAGGTAATAAAAAATTTTTGCTAGTAATATAAAATAATTTACATTAACCGAATGTCTGTTTATTTTATTTCAAATTGAAGGTATAATAAATTTCTAAAAAGGAGGGCTATATGTTAGTTGAATTGAATAACGAAAACTTTGAACAGGAAACAAATACAGGACTAAAACTTGTCGAATTTTATACAACGTGGTGCGGATATTGCAGAAATCAACGTATAGAATTGCAGGATTTTGAGGATTCTAAAATCTGGATTGGACTTGTTGATGCGGATGAGTCACCTGAAATTGCGGCAAAATATAACATCACGGGATTTCCGACATTTATATTACTAAAAGACGGAAAACAAATTGCAGAAATCTCCGGTTTTCATCAAAAATCACAACTACTAAACAAACTTATGGCTTATTTAACCTAAGAAACAATTTGTTAATTTTGTTGTTTTTGTTCGTTTAAATGTTCAAAATTACTCATTTTTGAATACTTGTGGAAATCGAATTTTGCCATTTGAGGTTCGACAACTTTTTTAATAAGAACATTTTCGGTAAAAGAATCGATAAATTTCATTGTCAAAATCAACGCAGTGAAAGAACCTGCGGACTTCCACGCTTTTAATTTGAAAATATCTTTGTCAAATTTTTGATTTAGTGCATCTAAATTAGAAACGCTGTTTATAATATTTTTAAATTGATTATTCGCAAAGTCTGTAATTCGCTGCTTGTCTGAATTTGCAATTGCACCGCGCTTGCAGTTTCCGAGTAATTTATCAAACATTTTTACAAAAATATTTTTGTTTTTATATGAGTTAGAACTATTGTTGTAGAAATTATTGAAACTTTTGCTAAAATCTTTCAAGATATTTTCATTATTTTGATAAGGTTCAAAAATTCTTTCAGAAGCCGCATAATGCTTGATATATCTTAAAGTCTGTTCTTTAGCGTTAGTTGAAAGTTTCAAGCCCTTGTACTTTTCCATTTGAGAAAAAGCACTTGCACCCATGTGACCGAAAATCATCGGCATAATTATGCTGGCATTAGCCTGAAAAACGGCTTGAGAAAAGGCACGCTTAGCGTTGGGGTCGTAGGTATTGCCTTTATTTTTGTACTTGTCATAAACATCTGCACCGAAATACATTAAGGCAGGAACCCAGCATAAAGTTGCAAACGTAGGAAATAACTCGTTAAGAGCGACACCGACATCGTTTGTATAACCCAAAAGCCTTATAGGATAATTCTGTAGCGGGTCTTTGTAATTTTTTTCTTTCTTTGTTTTCTTAGCATCAAAATTAACATCTTGAACTTTATTGCCAAAATTTGTAGTACTAACGTAAGGGGTAATTCTCATTTTTTCTCCTAAATCAAACTATTCACTCAACGCTTACCCAGAATAAAATAAAACCGAAGGGTTTTCAAGATTAAAATAAAAATTTTGTGATATATCTTTACACATAGCCGATAAGGAAAAAGACTGATGTAACTACTTTCTAAACGTGTGGGGGGGAATATAGGGAAAACCGCACTTTTCCTCTCCTGAGAGGGGCCGGGGTGACTTAAAACTCGTTATTCAGAGCAGGGTAAAGGTCTTGGAGAACCCGAATATTTGTAAGAAGTCTGTCATTCTGAGTGAAGCGAAGGATCTATTATAAATTAAAGATTCTTCGGTCGTTTCA
>CAMAGQ010000060.1 GCA_945833895.1 uncultured bacterium | reverse complement strand
TGATTTTCGGTGGTTGTACTTATATTCAAAGTAAATACTCCCATATCAGACGAGTAGTTATACTTTGAATTTACAGCATAAGCAAGATGCCTTGTTTCTCGCAAATCAGAGAATAATCTTGAAGATGGAGATCCGCCAAAAATTTCATTCAAAAGTTCAACCGTTATCAAGTCTTTCATGTTTTTGCTTCGTTGAAATCTGAAACCTTCAACTATGTTTGCAGAATTTTTCTTGTGAACATCAGTACATACAACGGTTTTATCTATCGGGGTAAAATACTTGTCAAGTGAAATATCTTTTGGTTGAAGTTTTCCATACGCTGACAGGGAATTGAAAACTTCCTGTTTCAATTCAGGCTGTTTGGAAAACGGAGCCGTTACTGCAACTGTTCCTGCACCTTTAACAAAAATTTCATTATAAAAATTCTTTACATCATCAAGAGTTATTGAATTTAAACTTTTCAATTTATCATCTACGGAAAAAGCTCTAGGTGTTCCAGCGTACATTATTTTGTTAAATTTATCGTAAGGAGAAACTTCATGCTGCGAATAAGCATCTCTCAAACGAGCAACTGCATTATTAAGTGCTTCTTGAGTTATTTTCGGATTTTTTATTTTATCATTGAAAAACTCAAGTGCAGTTTTCGTATATTCTGCCGGAAATTCCGCAGATAAAGCAAGGCCGTGATTTCCTGCTGTAATTACCGAATCAATCCCGTAGTAATCGGAAAATCTGTTCTGTTCTTCAACCGTTTTATTAAATGTGCCTTCATTTTCCAGAATATCAGAAAGAACATTTGCAACTGCGGCTTTTTTAGGTGTCCAATTTTTTTCATTAATTTTAAATATATACTGAACATTATCAGAATGTGAGTCACGGCAGATTACTTCAAAATTGTTCCCTGTTTTATAAGTTCTAACTTGAGAAATATCTATAGGAGTTTTCTTATTTGCCCCCTGGAAAGAAATACTTTTTGCCGCATTATAATTATTTGAAATAGTTCCTTCCTTTGAATAAGACGGGTGAACAACAGTCAATGCAGCCTTGTTCAAATCAAGATATTTCTTTGCGGTATTCACAAAATCTTCAGGTGTCATATTGTCAATTATTTGATTGTAAGACTTCAAGCCTTCAATATTATCATTAACAAAAGCACTTCCTACAGCGTGATTTATTCCTCTTGAATATTCAAAAATCTGAGTACGTGACTTTTTAAGATTATTCTTTATAGCGGTTAATTCTTCTTCGCTAGGCGGGTTTTGAGTCAATTTATGCATCGTAGAATAAATTTGTTTAATCAATTCTTCTGATTTATTTTCCGAAATATTTGATTCCAGCAAAATCATGGATTTTTCAGCAGGATTAGAACTCAATCTTTCAGGAGCGATATTAACATTTATTCCGTATTTTTTCTCCACCTCCGAAAATCTTGAATTATACAACCCTGCAGCAAGATGCAATAATGCCTGCAGTTGAATTTTGTCTTTTGTATTGTTGTTTTCAGGGCCGACAAAACCCAGCAAAATCGTTGTATTATCACTCTGAGATTTTGGAGAAATTATATCCTGACGCACAGCCTTTTCTGTCGGTGTCATTTTTTCAAAATGACGGGTTGCTGACGGAGTTTTAGTAGAGTTGAAATACTTGGAAATTAACGACATTGTTTTCTGCGGTTCAACTTCACCCGTAATAACAGTTACCATATTTGCAGGATAATAGTTATTATTAAAGTAATTTACAACATCGTCACGCGTTAAGGCATTGATATTATCGGTTGTTCCCGCAACCAAATCAAGAGATGAAGACTTAACATTGAAAAGATTTTTTACGGTTTGAGTGAATCCTAAATTTTCATTCTCGGAAACACACATATTAATCTCTTCATTTACAATTTTCTTTTCTTTTTCAAGTTTATCCAATAGGAACTTCGGAGATTGAATCATGCCTGCATGAAGTTGAATTTGTTTTTCTTCATCGGTATCCTCAAGCAAATTGGAACTTATATAATAATTTGTGGTGTCAAAAGAAGTGGAAGCGTTGGTATAAGCCCCCATTTTATTAACTTCATCAAAGAAAACCTTGTCACCCAAATCTTCAGAGCCGTTAAACAAATTATGTTCAATATAGTGGCTTATTCCGCGAAGATTGTCAGGTTCATTAAAAGAACCTGTATTAATATATGTTTTAATAAGTGTCGGGCCATCTTTCGGTACAACAACAACTCTTTGACCGTTTGCAAGTTTATAACAATGAGCGGTTAAATCATCATTAAGTTTGATGTCCTCAACATGCGAATACGCAATAGGAACCTTTACATTAAGGTTTGGAGCAGGAAACGCTGCATTCTGCACTGAACCCGTTTCTTTTTGAGTCGGAGCAGCCTCTGCCGTTACAGTTTGCTGCCCAAAAGTTTGTTTGTTTTGTATAATTTTGTTGTTTGGATATAAATAGTTCGATGCTATCTTCATAATAAATCTACCTGTATAATATAAAACATTGAGTTAAAAAAATTTGCCTTTTTGCTAATACAATATTAACATAGTTTAATAATTAAAAGTTTCAAAATCTTAAAAATTTCGGTTCACTTTGTAAAGTTCAGGATGACATGTTGGTGTATTGTATAGATATTGAACATTTTGCCCTCTCACTAGGAGAGGGAGCAATAAGCACACTTCCTAGCCCTACCTCAAAAAGAGATGGAACATACGTTTTTTTGTGTAAACTAAATAAACCGCAAAACGCTTGAAGCATTTCACGGTTTACTCTGTTGTGTATGTGCATAAATTAACAGAAAGGATTTCCTTTAGTATGTTTGTAATCACATATATCTTTCATTTTTTGTAGGTTTTCAAATGCTAATTCTTTCGGCAGAGAATACGGGATTGGCAAGAAGTAATTATCTACCGTTTTCTTTGAAATTTTTGGCGGAATTGTACGAGCATGAGCGTACGAATCTTTAATATACCTATCTAATGTCGCAACCTGGAATTCGTCTAATTTTTCATACGATATCTTGCCTGTAAGTTTGTCTTTTTTGGTTTTACCCATAACTTTTAACATAAGGTTTTCGATAGGTTTGTATTTATCAGCCAATGGTTTGTTGCAACGTTTCTTATAGAAAAAGTCTTCAATATCTTTAACTTTTTCCATATCACAACCCATAACTTGAATTTCAGCCAACTTACCGCTTGGTAATTCGACATTTATGTGAACGGCAGTGTAGCCTGATTCTCTTGGTGAACTTGTAATTTTCGGAGTTTGACCGACTTTTTGACAAGCAAGTTCAAAGGAGTTCAAAGTCTTTTGAGATACGTAACTTTCTTTTGGCGTCATACGGTAATTTTCTACTTCAAGAACTTTGAATTTACCTGAAGTAACCATTTTGCCTAACGCTTTGAATACTTTATCAAAATCTTGTTGTGATGTTTTTTGTAGCACAACTCTAAGCCCGATAACATCACCCATTTTAAATATTTCTTTTTTATTACGAAGTTGTCTTGGCGGTGCTTTTTGTAAAATTGATTCAGCAGATTTAACTCTGCCATGAATACCTGCTTCCCCTCTCAATACAGGTAAATCGGGATTGCGGTCACTTTCTGTCACATCACTTAAGCCTTTTTTCAAATCAAACTTTAATTTTTCAAAATCTCTCTGACATTCGCTATTGATGTCACAACCCGTTGCGTATTGGATTTTTCCGGACATATCCTCTTCATCCAAACCCTTTTCCGCTGATTTTAGGTCTTCTTCCGACTCTTCTACACGAACTTTTCTCTTTTTGCTTGCACCAAAAGTAACACAATCCTGTTGTAACGGGGCAAGATTGCTTGTTTGGAACTGAGAAGTTCTGTTTTGGTTTGCAAATAAACCCTTGTTCTGTACCGAAATCAGATTATATGGAGTAATTGATATATTCATTAATTTTGCCTTTCCGAACAACTATAAAACACGTCAAAAATTATTTTTGCTAGTATCTTTTATGATTTTTATATTTTGTTACAATAATTATTTTTCAATATTTGTCGAAATTACAGCGACAAACGTCCAAAATACAAACTGCAATTGAGGTCTGAAAAATATTGTATCCACAAATCCGTGAAAACATACTGCAAGAATTGAAACCACAGATACCGCAATAAACAAGACTTTTTCAATCTCTGTTGAATTTAAAATGAATGAAATCGCACGTTTTATCAAAGTAAACAAAAATCCTAAAAACGCAATCAATGCAAAAATTCCGCTTTCTACAGCGATTTCAAGATAAATGTTATATGCACTCAAAGCATCAAATCCCGTTTTCATATACAATCCGTAAATTTCTCTGAAGTTCTTATTTCCTACCCCGATGCCTAAAAGCCAATTGTCTTTAAACATCTGAACTGCAGAGTGATAAACGTTAAATCTGAATGAATTTGAAGAATCGTTTCTCATTGCAAAAATTGATGCAAAACGATGTCGCAACGAACTTACGCAGGTTATCGCCCCGAAAAACAAAACCACAATTGCAGAAATAAAAGAAACGTAAAGTTTTTTATACGTATTCCAGAAGAATTTTGCGGAAATCAAAAAGGCACAGCCAAAAATTAGCATCAACGCAAGATACGCACCCCTGCACCCCGTTTGAAATATCGTAAAAATTCCAAGAAAAGTTAATATTAAAGATATTATAATGCCGTTTAAGTTCTTTTTTAATACACTATAGAAAACACTGCCCAATATTACAGGAAATCCTGCAATTAAGTACCCGCCGAACAAATTCGGATTAAGCGGCTGCAAAGTTCCGTAAACTCTGGAAATTACATCCTCAGGGTTTAACCTTGATGTATCTTGCCACGTTGAAATGGCTTCAGGATGAACAAAAGTTTGTAAAAATCCGACTATAACTTCACCCGCCGTACATAAGCCTATAACGGCAAGCATCCACAAAGTATGATTTTTATGTGCCTTCAAATACTGAACCACAGAAAAATAAAATCCGATATAAACAAAAGTTTTGAAAAAGCCCTTCAAACTCTGTGCAAACAGCGTTGAACCTGCCAAACTGATTATAACAATCATAAAATACGCAATAAGCCAAACTTCAAAACTTCTGAATGATAAGTTTTCGTTCGGTTTTGTTATTAATTTTATGAAAGTCAAAAACATTACAATCAGTGCAAAAAAGCCTATTGCATCAGAGTTCATAAACGTAGAAGTTACGAAGGTCAAAAGAATGAATGGTAAAATGAACCAATCAAGCTTTTGCAAAAATAGGCTGTTTTCGTACAAGTAACTTAATTTTTTCTGTGAAAAGTTTAGAATTTTATTGAACATCATCGGTTGTATTTATATCTGTCCCTAAGTTTTTATCAACTGTATCAACAATATTTATGTCGGAAACCGAACCTGTAAATTTATAGTCAGCCCCTTCAAGAGTGATAGGCAAACCTAATTTAACCTTGTTTCCGCCGACAACCGCACCGTCTTTTGTAATTTTGGCTTTATCGGTCAAAGTTACAACAACATCATACAAATCAGGTTGACCTTCGTCTTCCACAACAATGACCAACTTCTTTGAATTAACTGTCGGTAAAACAATTTTTCTTCTGTCCGCTTTTACATCAACGATTTCCAAATCAGAATACGGCACATTTCTAATACTTATAAAAGTTTTCTCGCCTTTTTTGATTGGAACATCTTTTCCTGAGAAAGTTACCCCTCTCATATAAACCTTAAACTCAATGTTAGAAGTTGCTTCAATTTGTTTACTTGCAGTCTGTCTGTAGCCCTTGTAAGTCACAAACCCGACACAAAGTGCGATAATTACACACGCAACAATAATGAAATCAACCACTTTGATTTTTTTTAGAAATTCTTTTAATTTATCCATAATAAAAATCTCCTTACTCTAAATTTTTAAACCATTTGCAGCATCCAACAACTCATGAACCGTGGTCGTTGCACATCCAAACTGTCTGACAACAAGGCTTGCCGCAATGTTGCCGATTAAAGCCGAATATACCGGATCAATTCCCGCACCGAGAGCAAGCGAATACACAGCCGTAACCGTATCACCCGCACCTGTAACATCAAACACTTCAGATTTGTTAAATACAGGAATTTTTGTATAATCTTGATTAGGTTTAGCAACAAACATGCCGTCAGCCCCGCAGGTAATCAAAACAGATTTTGCAGAAGTTTGAGCAAGCAACTTTTCACCCGCACGCTTCAAATCTTCCTCTGTTTCAATCTCAAACCCTACCGATTTTTCCGTATCAGGAAGGTTCGGGGTCATTGAAGTCACATTTTTGTACGTTCCTAAATCTTTTTGAGCATCAACCACAACAACCTTACCTAATTCATTTGCGTAATCAGTCGTGAACTTAATTATTTTATCCGTAAGCGTACCAATATGGTAATTTGACAAGATTACGACATCATAATCAGGTAATGCTGTTTTTATATTTTCAATAAGTTTGTTTTCGGTTTCAGGTGAAATATCGCCCTTTGACTGCCTGTCAACCCTTACAATCTGCTGGGTAATCGAGGTTGTAATAGAACCAGAAATCCTAGTTTTAACGATAGTTTTTCTGGTTTTATCTTTTACGATTTTTGAGCAATCAATGTTAGCCTTGCCGAAAGTATCAAACAGAAGTTCCGAATAATAATCATCACCGGAAATACCTATAACGCCGACTTTACCGCTGTTCAATGTAGCAACGTTGTGTGCCGCGTTAGATGCACCGCCGAGGATTAATTTTGTTCTGGTGTGCTGTAAAATTAATACAGGTGCTTCTCTTGAAATTCTTTCCGCATCACCGTAAATCATCTCATCCAACGCCAAATCTCCAACAACAAGAACCTTCGGCTCAGAGATTTTTTTAATGGATGATACCAATTTTTCTTTATTTATATTCATATACCAACTCTCATAAATACTTATGACAATAGATTACCACAAAGAAAATTATCTTACAAACTTGTATTATTAACTATACCGACTCCGAATTAAAATTCTCCCATCACCCCTTTTCCAGAGCCATTCGGCACACACAGTTCACACCCCCGCAGGTTCGACCGGTGTCCCCGAGAGAGTGGAAATTTATGTTTACTCCCTCATCAAGACAAAAAAAAGACCTTGTAATATGTCCAAGGCCTATCCGTTTAAATAAGAAGAGAGAGCTTTATATATTTATATAAAGTATTCTCAATAGAAAAAATTGCTAATTTTGCTCCATTAAATTTACAAAACTTAACAAAACGCAAAACAAAAAATGAACAATATTATTTTTGAACTCGTTATAATTATGTAAGAAGAAGTTGAAAGACAAAAAGAAAGGAATAGCGATGAAAAAATTACTTATTGTTGCAAGCATAATCGGATTGATGACAACCTCTCAAGTTTTTGCTGACGAAGCGGTTCAACCGGCAGACAGACCACAAGCCCCGTGTCCGATGACTCAATGCGGCAGACCCGACGGATTTCACAAAATGAAAAAACACCCTGATTTCAAAAAATTTGAAGAAACTCTTAAATTAACTGATGAGCAAAAAGCAAAAGCCAAAGAAATCAGAGATAATGAATTCCAACAAATTAAACCGATTGTTGACAAGATTGCCGAAAAAAATCGTGAACAACAAGCAATAATGGAACAACGACTTACCGCAAAAGAAAGAATGGAAGCACTTGCTCCGATTAGAAAAGAAATTCACGAGTTAAGAGGTGAAATTCATAAAATCAAAAAACAGGGCAGAGAATCATTTAAAGCAATCTTAACTGATAAGCAGGTAAAACAACTTGAAAAAATGAAAGCCGATGCAAGAAAAGATTTTGAAAAGAAATTTGGAAAACAACACAGACACGGAGATAGAATGCACCGTCCGATGCCGCCGAGATGTCACTGTCCCGAACCTCAGTTTGGTGTACCGGCTGAACCTCCTATAGAACCACCGGTTCCTCCTGTCGAAAAATAATCTATCCTTACGAAAAATACTCTACAAATCCAAACGCACTTTTATCCTAAAAAATAAAGGTGCGTTTTATTTACAACTTCCAAACGGACTATTGATTTTTTTGCACAAGAATATATAATAAAATCACGGAACATCAAGCCTACGGAGTTCCTCAATAAAAAGGAAAAATTCATGATGAAAAGTTTTATAAAAATATTATTACCTGTTTTCGTTATCGGAATTATGTTTTTGCCATGGAATAACGCATTTGCAGGCGATATCAAATACGGTTATAATGCCCAAGGGGACTATGTTCCCACCTCAATAAACGGCGAACAGATTCACTACGGCTACAATGCAAAAGGCGACTATGTTCCAAAATCCGTAGGCAATACCCGGATAAATTATGGGTATAACGCAAAAGGCGATTACGTTCCAACCTCATACGGAAACTCACAAGTGAAATACGGCTACAATGCAAAAGGCGGCTATGTTCCAAAATCAGTAGGCAATACTCGGATAAATTATGGGTATAACGCAAAAGGCGATTACGTTCCAACCTCATACGGAAACTCACAAGTGAAATACGGCTACAATGCAAAAGGCGGCTATGTTCCAAAATCAGTAGGCAATACTCGGATAAATTATGGGTATAACGCAAAAGGCGATTACGTTCCGACCTCATACGGAAACTCACAAGTGAAATACGGCTACAATGCAAAAGGTAATTTCGTTCCGATTTTTATAGATGATTAGTATTTATAAATAAGCGAAGGAAGACGCAAACGCAGTTGGCGTTCTCATCGCACCAATATCATATTCCCACACACATCGAAAAATGGCCCCGGCGCGATTCGAACGCGCGATCTTTGGTTTAGGAAACCACTGCTCTATCCTGCTGAGCTACGAAGCCATGATGTAAACCTCTCACAAAACAAGTCTAACACACAGTATAATTTAAGTCCAGTCACTGAAATTTAAGAAATATTTGCAATCTGGAATTCTTTTAGTAAAATAGAATAAGAAGAAACCCAAAGAGAGGTGTCCGAGCGGCTTAAGGTGCAATCTTGGAAAGGTTGTGTGAGGGTAACTTCACCGTGGGTTCGAATCCCATCCTCTCTGCCATTTACCGACTTGCTATGAGCAAGTCGGTTTTGTCTTTGTAACTTAACTGGATGGTTGTAATTTTACTTGCAGTTTGAGAAAAAGTGTCAGATGAAATGAGAATTTTTTAAGTTGTTGGGCAGGTA
>CAMAGQ010000059.1 GCA_945833895.1 uncultured bacterium | reverse complement strand
ACAGAAAATTTACATGATTGATTTTCTGAAAATAAATATTAAAATCATAGTATGAAGAAGTTATTCACCTATTTATTAATTGCGATATTTTGCATATTTAACCTTGCCATGCCTGTGTTTGCGGCGAAAAAAGCACCGAAAGCGGCAAAGGAAACTTCTTATCCCGCTGATGTCGATAAAGATGAACTCGGAGAGGACGAGTTTCCGTGGGATGTTGATATTGAGGAGCAGTATCGACAGATGCCTGTGCCTGAGTTTAAGTATATGCACAACATTGACCCCGGTGAGTATCAGGACACAATGAATTCAACATGGTCGCCTTACCCGTTATTCAGGCTGACTTCACCGCTATACTTCAAAACAATTGCCATTGAACCCGGTTATTATCTTCTAACCCCGCGTGAACACGACGGCAAGTGGTATATTCTGTTTAAAGAAGCGGGAAGGATTAAATATATTATCCCTTGTTACAAGCAAGATGTTGTTCCGCCCGGTTTTTACAAAAATAATCTTCCGCAGGTAAAAATGACAAAAGTTCAGATTATACGTGAAAAGGCACTTCGTTTTGTCGGCAAGCATTTTGACAGTTCAAAGCGTCGGGTAATTCCTGACACTTACCTTGAAGCCTCTGACCTTGATAATAATTTCATCTCTCTTATTGTCTACTGGGGTGATTTTAAGTATTATTTCGTCTTGCGAACTATACAACTTTAAATTTTTCGTTTATAGTTTAAAATATAGATAAATAGGAGGAAAAATGAAGAAAGTATTAAATTTAATCATAACATTTGCTGTATTATTAATGGGTTCAAGCGTATTCGCTTCAGGTGCTGTGGAACGTTTTTTGAGTCCGAACGCGGATATTTATGAAGTCAGAGCAAGCCACGTTCTTGTGAAAACCCGCAAAGAAGCTGTTCAAATTAAAAAAGATATAGAAAGCGGAAATATTACTTTTGAAGAAGCCGCAGAAAAATATTCACTGTGTCCGTCAGGTCAAAAAGGCGGAGATTTGGGATATTTCAACAGAAAGCAAATGGTTCAGCAATTTGCAGATACCGCATTTGACCTGAAAGTCGGCGAAATTTCCGACCCTGTGGGAACTCAGTTTGGCTGGCATATTATAAAAACAACCGCCAAAAGGTAATATTTGAACCATTTCAAAGAACTTTTAAACCCTAAAACTGTTATAGTTTTAGGGTTTAAGTTTTTTAGTGAATATTTACAGATTATCTTCTTAAAACTGAAATATTAACCTGTTTTACAAATATTTCAATTCTACATTATCTTGTTCCAGATAATATGGTTTTGGTTCAACTACTACTTTATCTTTGTCAGGATAATATGGTAAAATTCTCACCAATTTATCTCTATCCGGTTTGTCAATCTTAAATCCGTCAGGCAAATCTTTGATAAGTGAAATAGATGGCAGAAATTTTGCCGAAGTTTCCATTGCCCATTCGCCGTTATTTGTTTCAAAATATTTCGGTGCTTTATCGTTTAAAAATGCTTTAACATTTCTAAAACTGATATTTCCTTTTTCATCAACTTTAAAGTTAGGATTTAGTGTACCATTTTTTGTCATAATGTCTTCAATTTTTAAATCCAAACCCAATGCTGCAATGTTTTGCAAGAATTTTTGAACTTGTGCTTTTTTTACTTTTGCAAGGTCTTTTTCAGGTTTGCGTTGAATTCTATCCAAAAATGTTTGAGGTTCTTTTGTAACAACTTGACCTTCTCTTAGTCTACCGTTTTTATCGGTAACATACGTAGTATCAGCATCTTTTTTAGGTGTGTAATATTTTTTAAGAATTTCGTCAAATTTTGCTTTTTGCTCCGGTGTAAGTTGATTAATGTCACCTAATTCTTTCAAATAATTTGCTTGCTGCACTTTTAATGAATCTACTGTTAATCCGTTCCCCATAGTTTTTCCTTTCTTAATTTTTCCCCATATAAAACGTGTTATATTCTAATAAAGTTTTTTTGATTTAAAAAAATGCCTTAAAATCTCAAAATATTAACAAATATTAAGCAAATTAAACACAAAAACACAGCCTAACCTTTTGATAGTAAAGAATTTAAAGTTGACTAAATGATACATTGATGAGAAACTGGAAATACAGATTGTATATAAATATGAGATGAGGAAATAGGTTTGACAGTAAAACTGGCTATTACAGGAAAAGGCGGAAGCGGAAAAACAACAATAGTAAAGGCTTTCGCAAGAATTTTCAGAGAAATGTTTCCCGATAAATCTATTCTCTTATTTGATAATGATTTAGCAGGCGAACTCGGACACAGTTTCGGGCTGGATATAAGAAATACGATTTACGGTATCAGAAGCGGGAAACACGAATATAAAACAGGAATTCCCGACGATATGACAAAACAGGAATTTATCGACTGGGCAATGGAAGATATTATCGTTTCGTTAGAGGAAAACGTTGATATCATTGTTTCTTGGCTTGTCGGTTCAAAAGATTGCAGATGTCCTGTGACAAAACTAATAAACGATGCGGTTTCTAAAATTATCAATCAATACGACATTGTTATTTTCGATTGCGAATTTGATTTGAAATACCTCAATCAACTTGTAGATGTCGAAATTGACACCGCAATTATCGTCGCAAAACCGACGGAAGAATCGGTACATCTTGCAAAAAGAATTGAGGAATTTAGTGCAAAATACGCAGCAGGCAATCAATTAGGGGTTGTTTTGAATAAGGTTAACAGCAATGACCTTTCGTCTGTCTATGAATTTTTAAAACAGAACGACTTGGAGGTTCTTGGCGTAATCCCGTTTGATGAAAGTCTGAAAGAAAATTCTATTACAAAAGATTCTGAAATTGTTCAACAGGCAATAAAAGAGTTCTATTTTAGGTTGAATTTACCACAAGTAAAACAATAGAGGGCAAATGGCAGTAATATTAGATGGCAAAAAATTAAGAGATAAAATACTTTCGGAATTGAAATTAAAAATTGATAATTTTGAAACGAAACCGAAACTTGTTGTAATTTTGGTCGGAGAAAATCCTGCGAGTAAAATTTATGTAAACAACAAGAAAAAAACTGCCGAAAAACTCGGAATAATTTCAAGCGTAATTCAATACCCTGCAAATATTACAGAAAAAGAACTTCTGGACAAAATTAAGGAATTAAACGCAGATAAATCGGTCACGGCGATTTTGGTTCAATTACCGCTTCCTGAACATATTTCAAAGGAAAACGTTATGAATACGATTTCTCCCGAAAAAGACGTTGACGGATTTACTCCGTATAACTTCGGAAAACTTTTCTCGGGCGAAATTCCGACAGTGTACCCTTGCACTCCGAAAGGAATAATTCTTTTATTAAAAGAATATGACATTGAAATAGAAGGGAAACACGTTGTCATTGTGGGAAGGTCGAACATTGTGGGCAGACCGCTTTCACAGATGATGCTAAACGAAAACGCAACAGTAACGGTATGTCACAGCAGGACAAAAAATCTTACAGATATAATAAAAACTGCAGACATTGTTGTTTCTGCAGTGGGGAAAAATATTATAAAAGGGGAAATGTTAAAAAACGATTGCGTGATTGTAGATGTTGGGATATTCAAAGATGAGAACGGGAAAACCCGCGGAGACGTTGACTTTGAAAGTGCATCCCAAATTGCATCATACATCTCACCTGTTCCGGGCGGTGTCGGCCCGATGACAATAACATCGCTCATGCTTAACACCGTGGAACTTTTTGAAAAATCTTTATAAATTAACTCTATTGATTTGCAAGGTTTAACGTACAACTTGACTTGATGTTGTTTTGAACAAGTGTCTTTAAACTTGAAATTTCGTTTTCAATCGCAGTTAATTGTGAATCCAGTGAATCTTTTTCTGTTTCCAATTGGTCACTCAAATCCTGATAATAGATGTAAGCAGCATCTTCCGTGTAATCTGCACCGTCTTGACCTGCATACTGTCTTTCAATCGCAGTCATTTGTGCTGCCGCGGTTTGAGTTTGGTTCATAATTGATGTGTACTGAAATTGTAAAAAGTTTTTCTGTAATAACATTAAACTTTTTTGACTTGCTAATGCTAAAAATGCCATATCTCGTCTCCTTATTTATACTTTAAATTGCTCTCAAGTATATAAAGTATTTTTAGAACCCGAATTTTCACAAGTTAGGAGTTTTGTTACATAAGTTTACAATTCAAAACATAGGGGGGGGAATGTATAGTGGGAAAACTAAACAAACACTCTCCCACTTTGGGGGAGGTTTGAATTTCAACTTGAACGTTAGTGAAAGTTAGAAATTCGGGAGAGGGTTTAAATAGTGAAGTTGTCAGGGATTCTTCGCACTCCGTACAACTTTTCTCCAAATTTACAAATATCTTGCTCTGAATGACGAATAACTCTTTTTCCCACCATACATTTACCCCATATATTTACCCCCCAAAAAAATTGACATCTGGAAAAAAATCATTATGAACATGTAAAAACTCATTCAAACAGATGATTTTTATCAAAAACACTAATGAAAATCGTCAACAGTCCGACAATATTAATAATATAACATGTAGAGGTAGTAATATGAGAATAAATACCGGTATTCAATACAACGACAGCGGTTTGACCGCTTCAATAAAAGCAATGCACCTTGACAGCGAGATTATCGCTATCAGTAACGAAAATATCGGCGGGTTTGACAAAGTCGGATATCAACGTAAAGAGGCTGTTGTATCGTCCTTCGCTGAATATTTAGGAGTGCATGCTCTATCCAAAACTATAGATGACAAGGTCGGTCGTATTGCTGTTTCCTCAAACCCGTTAGATGTTGCACTTGCAAACAAAGGTTATTTCCAAACAGAAACCGAAAACGGTGTAAAACTTTCTCGTGACGGACGTTTTCAAATAGCCAAAGACGGAACACTTATGACTTTAGATAATTCTAAAGTTCTTTCCAACGCAGGAACTTCTATAATTTTTCCGTTCATTCCGCAGGATTTGAAGCAGGTAAAAATTGACAACAGAGGAAAAATTACAATGTTCAACCCTGAAACAAAAAAATTCACTCTTGTCGGACAAATTGGGGTTGTTGACAGCACGGGTATGGCAGTTCTTGAACCTAACGTCAAACAGGGTTACAACGAATATTCAAACGTTGCACTTCAACAGGAATTCATGTCCATAATGCCATATATTAAGAATTTCGACGCTAACAGGCAGATGTTTATGTTACAAAATTCT
Source organism: uncultured bacterium (assembly GCA_945833895.1). GTDB lineage: Bacteria > Cyanobacteriota > Vampirovibrionia > Gastranaerophilales > Gastranaerophilaceae > Zag111. The sequence goes on along the minus strand of CAMAGQ010000059.1, from coordinate 3,999 downwards.
GTACTTGGCAAAACAATATCACAATTAAGTCAATAATAATCAGAGGTTATAAAAATGTACAACTTACAAGGAATAATGCATGCAGGAATAAATAATTCGCTTGTCCAGTTTGAAAAATTCGGACAAATAGCGAATAATTTGTCTAACTTCCAAACAACAGGTTACAAAGATATTCAGTTTGAGCAAATTATGAAAGAGGACGGCTACCTTACAGGTTCTGTCAGAACAAATTACACGCAAGGTTCAATCAGAATAACTAGTAATCCTTACGACGTTGCAATAGACGGAGTCGGGTATATTCCCGTTGTTTCTCCTGAAGGTGATGTTCAATACACAAGAGATGGTGCGTTTAAACAAGGTAAAAACGGTTACTTGACGACTGCTGACGGCTGGATTGTCGGTGAAGGTATAAAAATTCCGTCAAACTGCTACAAATTTGTAATCAAAGAAAACGGCGACGTTTACTCTTACGACACAAGAGGTCCAAAATCGACAAAAATCGGAACAATTCCTCTGGTAAGATTTGACAACCCTGCCGGTATGGAGCAGGCTGAAATGAACCGTGTAAAACCGACAGAAGATGCAGGTGAAGCAAGACTTGTTAAAAATCACGACTGTTTCAAACAAAATAATCTCGAAGCATCAAACGTAAGTATTTACAATTCTGCAACAGATTTGTTGAGGTTGAACGCTTCAATGCTTGCAAGTATGCAGATGATTAAACTTGCCGATTCAATGTACAACAAGGCAATAAACATAAGAGAAGCATAATAAACGAAAGGTATAAATTATGTACACATCTTTAGACAGTATAGGTAAAGTTTCATTAATGATGGATTTAATAGCACAAAAACAACGTGCGTTAGGTTCAAACATTGCTAACGTTGATACTCCGGGGTACATCAGGCAAGATGTAAATTTTGGTCAATATTTGAGTACAATGAACAGTCCGCTGGAAACAAAATTATCGGAAAAACTCGGACCTTCAGCGATTAATCTTGATTATTCGGGAGAACCGGTTAATGTCGGTAACGAAATTCTGGAAATGCAGGAAAATTCGATATTTTACTCAATGGCAACAAGAAGATTAACCAATATTGTTACAGAGATGAAAACAGTCATAAATGTCGGTAAGTAATGAGGTGATATAAATGGGCATAATGGATACAATGGATATAGGTGCAAAAGCACTAAGAGTACACGGAAAAAGAATCGATATTCACGCAAAAAACATTGCGAACCTCGATACTCCAAATTATGTGAGAAAAATTCCTGTACTGAATGCGGTTGATGATGTGTCATTTCAAGGTGTAATGAACGCAATGAAAGAAGATGCTTTTGGCGTTGGAACACTGCCATATCTTCAAGGCGGAGTAACTTTCTCAGGCATAGTTGAAGATCCGACACTCGGTCAAAAAATCTACAAACCGGGTCATCCTGATGCTGATGAAAACGGTTATATAAGGCAATCAAACGTAAACGCAATGGTTGATATCGCAGATGCTCTTGTGGCTCAAAGGGCTTACGAAGCAAACCTTGCCGTTGTAAATATTTCAAAATCAATGGCACAAAGAGCTCTTGAAATTGGTAAATAATAATAATTAGAAAAAATAGGGGAAATGGCAGTAGATTATAACGAAAGACAATTACGTAAATACAAAAACGATTTCGCAGTAAAATTTGCACAAATGATGTCTAACCAGCTTTCTATATGGAAAAACATTCAAAAAGAAAAGCGTTGGAGTTTATGCAGTTGGCAATCAATATTAACATATATCGGTATTTCTTTAATTGCATACATTCCGGGAAAAAGAGAATACCATTATGATTTAAAATTTCATTTTTATTTATCTATTGTATTTTTTATCGGTGCAATAATCCAAAACATAATCAGCACAAATAAAGAATATCAAAATTCTATTAAAAGCATGCTGTTTCCGACACTTGTAAAAGTTTTCGGTGATAACATCCACTACGTATGCAATGACATTAACAGTATGACAAGTGCATTATCAGACAGTTTTCTTGACCTGAAAGATGCCGCAAATATTCTTTCCGAAATTAACGATGAATACGACAACATTCCAAAATATCGTATTCGTGATAATATTTTTGAAACCTCTCAGCTTTACCCAAGAGAAATTACCCAAAGAGATGATGATGACAGGTTTTACGGAAAATACAATGATGTTGAATTTATAATAAATGAAACCGATTTCGGCTGGAATGCGAACGATAAAAATAGAACTTACCACAGTATGTTCAATGGCGTTGCAATGTATTTCAAACTAAACAAAGAAATAAAACAACGAGTTCTTATAATGTCAAAAGGTATATTCAACAAAGTTCCGAAAGATTTTGAGAAAGTCGAAGTTGAATATAACAAATTTGCAAAAAAATACAACGTTTACGTGTACAAATACGGTTCAGGCGAAGGACAGATTGAAGCAAGATATTTGTTAAACACGGCATTTTTGGACAGATTTATGCAACTGCATACGAGTTTTGATGTACCGAAACTTCAATGTTCTGTATATGGAAATCAAATGCTGATAATGCTTAGCACAAGTAAAGATTTGTTTGAACTTAACCACCTGTTTGGCAGAATAGACGACATAAAACAATACGACAAATTATTTGAAGAATTTGCATCAGTATTGTCATTTATTGACGTGCTAAAACTTTCAAGCAAAACGAAATTGTAAAATTTGCGTATTTGTGATAAAATTTGCTTGCCGGGTTATTTTTTAGCACAAAATAAAAATTGATTTTGGCAGATTGAAAACTTAATAAAATATGTCGGCGTGGCGGAATGGTAGACGTGCACGTTTGAGGGGCGTGTGGAGAAATCCGTGCGAGTTCAAGTCTCGCCGTCGACATTATTTTAAGAATAAAGTTTTAAACCAACCATAGAGGATTATTAAATGAAAAATTTTTTGTTAATTATTACTATTGTTTTACTAGGTATTAGCTTGTGTTATGCCTCTGACTATTATTGTAATGGAATAATAGTAAATACAAATACCTCGGCTGAATTGTTCTGCAAACCACGATTAGATTTAATGAATGACATATATCGTTCAGAACATGACAAAGAAGCTTATGAACACAATATGCGTATGTATCAAAACTGCTTGAACAGTTATAATTGTGCGAGAGCAGAAATGCAAAAAGGTTTATGTCAACCAGCAACAAAACGAGTTTATAAAGGAAGTTGTGAAGAAACGATTACGGAATATTCTGTGTCAGGTAATGTCGTTCAAAGTTCTTCTACTGGTGGAAATATAGCTTGTATGAAAAGAAAATTTGATTCTGAAACAAGAAAAATGCTAGAATCAGCAGGTATCAAATAGTGAGGTAGTAATCATATTTATAATCGTTGTAGTTCTGCTATTGATAGCATATTTATTAATAGTATGTGTCGCAAAACAAAAGAATATTTCTATGCAACAACCATATACTCCAAAAGATTGTCAAAATGGAAATATAGACTTAGTTTTAAAAGTTGTAGATAGTGATAAACAAATTGTTGCATTAAAAGAATTGCGTTTAATCTTAGATTTAGATTTAAAAACTTGTAAGTACATCATTGACAATGCACCAATAGTAATATTAAAAAATATAAGTGAAGAACAAGTACAATATTTGCAAAAGAAATTTAATTACATAGGTGTAAATGTATCGTTTAAGAACAATTTTAATGGTTGAGATTGTTTGAAATTTACATATCGTTTGTACTCCATGTCTAAAATTATTCTCATATTGTAATAAACCTGCGTTGAATGCTTCATAACCAACACAACCTTGTGATACACATTGCAATTATCATCCTAATTTGCTAATATTTTCTTTGTCGTGGGGTTCCAGAATAGTCCCCTTCTCGACACCATTAAGTTAAACTGTCATGCTGAACTTGTTTCAACATCTTACAAGTAGGGCATAAGGTTTCAAGCTGGTAAGACCCTGAAATAAATTCAGGGTGACAAAAAAAGACAAGTC
>CAMAGQ010000058.1 GCA_945833895.1 uncultured bacterium | reverse complement strand
CCCGCTGCAAGTGAGGATTACCTGCAAGTGTTTTGCGTTCTTGGCAATAGAGAGGTTCCCTAGGAGAGGGGAGAACAGTACAAACACTCCTTCTCTGGGTATTCAAAACAAGAAGTCCTCGAATATTGAGGACTTCTTTATTTGAACTATTTTGATTTAATCGTCTTTATTAATCTTCCAAACATTCGTGACCTGATTTATGAGATTTTAGCAACACACCGCGTTTTGAAGTTTGAATAAATTCAATCATTTTTTCAATATATTCATTCATCGGAATTTCCGCTTTAATCTTTTCAATCGCCTGAGATGTATTGTAATCTTCCGAAATCAACAGTTTGAACGCTTCGTTCGTTGCTGTTCTGATTTCTAAAGGTACACCGCGTCTTTTTAGTGCAACAACGTTAATTCCACGTGGAACAGGTGGTCTGCCTTCACCTTTAGAATACGGCAAAATATCTTGACGAGATGCTGAAAATCCACTGATAATAGCCATATCGCCAATTCTGATATTTTGGTGGAATACGCTCATTCCGCCGACAAATGCACCAAAGCCAACGTGAACGTGTCCGCCAAGTGTTACAAGGTTTGCCAGTATAACTTGGTCGGCTAAAACGCAGTTATGTGCAACGTGTGAACCAACCATCAACAAGCATTTATTACCAATTCTTGTTGTGAAATCCCCGCAAGCCGCTCCTCTGTGAATTGTTACGTTTTCTTTAATTATAGTTTCATCGCCGATAACAACCTTGGTCGGTTCGCCTTTGTAACCTAAATCCTGCGGTTCTGAACCAATTGTTGCAAACGGTGAAATTGTACAATTTTTACCGATTTCCGCAAATTCAATATGAGCGTTTGAAATTACTCTTGTTCCGCTGCCAATCTTTACGCCTTCTCCAATAACAACGTACGGCCCTATAATCGCATCTTCCGCAATCTGTGCTGACGGATGAATTATCGCTGTTTTATCTATCATATTCTCTCCTCTGCTTTCTAATCCATGTCTTTAATTATATTACAAATCCATTCAATAATAAAATCCTTTATATTATTTTAATATAATCCCGTATCTCATTTACAAAATCTTAAAAATATAATAATATGGAGAAAAAGGAGAGTTTTATTATGCAAAAAACAGTTTGGGATAAATACGCGGACGTCTTGGTAAATTATTCAACAGATGTGCAAAAAGGTGATTTGGTTCTTATTAAATCTGAATCTTACTATGCGAAAGATTTAGTCAGGGCGGTTTATAAAAAGGTTTTAGAAAAAGGTGCAAATCCTGTTGTGAGAAGTTCCTACGGCGATATGGCGGAAATTTTTCTGAACATGGCAACAGATGAACAATTAGACTACATCGACCCGATGTCAGAACTTGAATACGACGTTGTGGATAAATATATTTCAATCGGTGCTCCGCTTAACACAAAAAGTATGGCAGGTGTTGATTTGACAAAACTTTCAAGACGCGGTAAAGCCACAAAACCGCTTGGCGAAAAATTAATGAAACGTTCCGCAGAAGGCAAGGCAAAATGGGTTATTGCGGATGTTCCGACTCACGCACTTGCTCAAGAAGCAAAAATGTCTTTTGATGAATATTCAGAATTTCTATTCAATTCTTGCTACTTAAATCTTGATGACCCTGTCGCAAAACTTAAAGAACTTGATGCAAAACAAGAAAACTGGGTTAAACATCTTGATAACGTCAAAACAATTCATATTACAGGTGAAAAGACAGACATCACCTTCAACGTTGAAGGCAGAAAATGGATTAACTGTTCGGGATTGAATAATTACCCTGACGGTGAAGTGTTCACATCTCCCGTGGAAGACGGTATTAACGGAACAATTTATTTTGACCTTCCGCAAAACTACCGCGGAAACAGTGCAAAAGGCGTTTCTTTGACAATAAAAGACGGCAAAATCATTGAAGCCCACGCAGAACAAGGCGAAGAGTTCTTAAACGCAATGCTTGATATGGACGAAGGTTCACGTGGAATCGGTGAAATTGCAATCGGTACAAATGATGAAATTCAAAACGTAACAGGAAATATCCTGTTTGATGAAAAAATCGGCGGAGCAATTCACATGGCTGCAGGTGCTTCTTACCCTGAAACAGGCGGCAAAAACGTTTCAGGACTTCACTGGGATTTGATTAAAAACATGAAAAACGGCGGTAAAATCTATGCCGACGATAAACTTATCTATGAAAACGGTAAAATGCTCATCTAGAGTTTTTGCATAAAACAAGTTCTGCCGTTATTGGCGGAACTCATCATAAACTACCCCACTCCTTTTGGAGTGGGATTAGTTTTTTATATTTACCCTGCGTAGTATTTCATAATTACGGAATTTTTACCGTTATTTATGGCATCTTTTACGTTTCTGCCGCCAACTGAGTCGCAATATGTTTCCGTTGATACCGTACCAACAATCTTCATATTATCTATCGTTTTATTTTTCAGTTTGCTTTCATCCATGTGATTGAAATTTGGTCCAATCAAGACTTGTGCGTCTTCTCTGCCCATTTCTTTGCAAACTTGTTTACCGAACTTGATTAACTCTTCTGTTACGATAGGGTTTGATGCAAGTTTTCCGTTCGCTTCAAAACTGTCAATTACAAACGCCAATTCTCCATCGACTTCTGCGAAGAAACACATTGAATTGCCGTAAGAATTTCCGTATTTGTCGACAAGTTCAAGACCTCTGTTGAAGTTATTCAAAAGGTGCATCGGAGCAGAATACCCTGCATAAGAAGAATCTACACTGTTACAGCATCCGACGTGGTTGCCGAAGAAGATGTTTCTTCCGATATCGCTATCATCTGAAAGTCTGAAACAGATATCGTGAACAGTTTTTGAACCTCTGATTTCTTTAATATGGTTTGCAACGTCGTTCAAGTGATCTCTGAATGCTCTTACGCCTGAAATTTCGTTTTCAGAAAGTTCTGCACTGCCTTCTGTCGCTGATTTCCAGTATTTATCTGTCGTAATATAGTTGGTTACAAGTTCTGTGAATTTATCCAAGTCGTTGTTAGAGATAAGTTCACCGTTTTTGTACAACTTGTTATTGAAAATTACGTAACCGCGAGAACTCAACATCTCATGCAATTTTTGAGTTTCCTCAGGGTTGATATTGTTGAAATGTTCATCTTGGAACAGATTAATCAGGTTATATTTTGTGTTTTCGTATTCGGTTTCAGGGTCCGCCTGAACAGTAAAGGTTTCACTTTTGAGATTTTCGTCAAAAGTATTCCATTTATCAAAATCAAGGTTTTGTTCTTTGAATTTCCTTACTGTATCTTGATTTGCTTTAATCTGGTCGATTAAGCCGAGTTCTTCATACATTTGATATTTTTCCGTACCTTCTTCAGGAAGTTCAAGTCTGATTTCATTTAACGGTCTGGTTGGATTTTCTTTTTGTAATTCAATCAGGCGTTTGAAGTTCGGTACAAATTCAGATGATACGGAGAATAACTTATCGAAATATTTTGAATCATAGTGAATTGCTCTAAGCAAATCCGCATTTGCATCAATACCCATTCTTTTATACATTACATTTGTAATCGAAGAATTAAACTCGATATCAGAATTAGGAATATTTACGGATACTTGAACAACTTTTCTCAAACCGTCAAGAGGTTTGGCAAATATTTTTGGAGTCGTATATTTTTCAGGATGAGCCTGCATATCAGCCTTTTTAGCTTTGAATTCTTCAATATATTTTAGTTTTTTATCTAATGGAGTTTTAGGATTTGTAAGCATTTGCTGAGCATAAGCATCCATTTGTGCCATTTGTTCTTCAATCGGTTTCGGTCTGTTTATTTGTTTATCAAGACGAGCTTTCAATAAATATTCACGCAAAACTTTTTTAGTATTTTCCGGTGCACTTATTGCTTTGATAAATTTGTCTACATTTGTTTGGTAATCAGTTTTATCATCAGAAAAAATAGTATTGGCAAGTTTAACCTGTTCTTCTGACATTTCAGGAGATTTGATTAAACTTGAAAGAGTTCTGAGTGCAGATTCGTCAACTTTACCTGCAAGGGAACTGATTACTCTCAGGCGTTTTACTTTTAATTCAGGTGACGGAATAGTGTTTAAGCGTTTTTGCAAGTCCGCAATAAAATCTTCTGAAGTGTTATCTATCAGTTGGTTACAATTTGAAACAAACTGGATATAGTTATCTATTTTAACGGTAACAACGTTATTCATAACATCTTCGCCAAAAGTTTCGGTTGTTTTATCTATTTGATTTTTGTAATTAATCAACTTTTCAATAACGTAAGTATCATCATGGGTAAGACCTTTAAGAACTTTGTGTTTTGCGGTCAACTTTAAAAGTTCGTTGTATTTGTCTTCGTTAAATTCAAAGTCACCATTTTCGTCGTTTTTAGTATTACAATGCTTAATCAATTCTGCAATACCTTTATCGTCATAACCTTTATAGTAAAGGTTTGAAACTTTTGCGTATGCTTGCGGGGAGAACTTATTATTATATTTGCAGGTTTTTAAAATCTCCGAAATATTATCTCTGTTAATTCCGAGTTCTTCTAAGTCTGCGATATGGTTGAACATTTCGTAGTTAAAACTTTGGTTATTCATGACTTTTTTTGAATCTTTTTCATGACAGGTTTCCATCAGTTTCGAAATACTATCAGGTGAAAACTTCTTTTCATGGAGGTTCATTGCAAGTCTGAATAATCTGTCTTGAAATTCACCATTAATCTTGCAGTACTTAATAATGTCATAAGGTAAATCTTCTCTTGCCGCTTGTTTAAGTCTGTCATAGGCAATATCATCTTTTCCTGATATGTATAATGCACTAACAGGATCTTTTATTCCGAGATTGTATAATTCAAGACATTTATTTAATGAGTTTTCATTAAGAATATTTTCGTTATTAATACAATAGTCTGTGATTCTTCCTGCATTTTTGATGTCAATGCCCTGATCAAGCAGGTTGTTTACCAGATTATAGTGTTTTTGAGAGAATGCACGTCCGGAATTTTTATATGGTTTGCAATAATAAATTACATCAAGAACGTCACGCCCGTCATAACCTTTGTCCAGTAATTCGCAGAATTTGTTAAAGGTATTTGAATTAAACCTATAATTAGGGTAACTTTTTTCGTCACGGCAGGCTTGTATAATCAAATCTTTCGGATCGGTACTTGTAGTATCCCCTTCTCTGCGGGTGAATTTTAAATCTCTGTCATTGAGAGATTTGTATGCATCTATTGCGGTTTCTGAAGGTGTAAAGATTTGATTTTTTGTTCTTTTTTCGGTGTGGCTGTCGCATATTGTTTCAAGATTGCACATTAATTTCGTAAATTTTTCGTGCAAATCTATGTCAAATATTTTGTTATGTTTATCTATATTTCTGAAAAACTCCAGGCTTGATACGGCACCTCTATATCGAGGTGCATAGATGTATGATTTTGTTATGCGTTCAAAATTTTGAGGTCTGAATATTTCTTCTCCGTCAATAGTATCTTTTGAGCATTCTATGTAAATTGGAAAATCACTTCCTCTATAGAAATCTTTTTCATGAATTTTTTGTATTACAGCATTAAAAATTTCATCGCTGAATTTGATGGAATTGATTTCATTATTATAAGTCTTTGTTTTAGTGATTTTGCAGGCTTCAAGAATCTTTGCGATATTTTCTTCGAAAATACCTGAATTTTTCAATTGAAGTGCTTTTTCGACTAATTTAGGGTTAAATTTATAGTCAGAGTAAGAGTCTTCCTGTTCTCTGCAGGCTTCAAGAATTTCCGGAACTAACTCGTTTTTTTCAAATACGGGAGGTTCTGCACTTTGAAGTTCTATAAATTTATCTCTGACATCTCTGTCAAATTTTGTAACCCTTTTAGATGAGTGATTATTCCAGTCATAACTAAAACCATTATACTGGCATGCTCTGAACAGACTATATTTTATTTGATCTCTTTTATCGTAATCTATAGAGCGTATGATTTTGTCAATATCTTTATTGTTTAATACACTTTTGCCATAGCCATATTTAAGGAGTAATTCCATGTCACAGCCTGCATTATAGGCTTGCCTCATTCGATTACTCCCCCAGAATAGTTTGTCTTCATACGCTATATTTTCATCAGTGAGGTGTCTTTTCAGGTCTCTAAATAAGTTGCTGTTGAAAACTTCATTTCCGTTTTCATCAACTTGTTTTGATACTGTTAATAAATTTTCAATATCGTAATACACAATGTTTTTATTCCCATATCCGAAAATGAAGGCATCTTTTACACATTCTAAAGCATCATCATCAAAAACTCTGCCATTTTCATTTGAAACCTTACATCCATTTAGAAGGTCTTTAATATGATAAGATTCATTATAAGTTTTTAAAAATTTTGCAGTCTTAAGTCCTTTTGTTGAAATATGAGTGTTTCCATCTGCTAATGTTTCTGTTGATGCCACAACGATGTCATCGTAATAGTTAAACTCGATTTTTGCATCTGCAAAAGAATCTATATAAGGAAGAAGGTCAGTTCTTACCTTAGAAATATTTCCTTCAGAATCTTTTTCGCATAACTTTTTAATTAAGTTGAAGTATGAATTCATAGATATTTTTTCTGAGGAATATTCCTTTGTTTGTTCATTTTTAATAATTTTATCTTGAATTTTTATAAATCCTTTTACACAATCGAATATTTCATCATTAAAAGTAGCCTTTTGTGATGATGAACCGTCGGCTTCATTACAAGGGCGTAAATAGGCTGAAATTTCATCTTCAGGAATACCCATTTCTAATAATTCGGCTTTTGCTTGTTCCATTTTTTGATTGAACAAGATTTTAGCCTGTTCTTCTTGAGAGAGGACAGGTGTTTGATTAGTTATTTCCTGTTCAACTTCTTCTTGTTCCGGTTGTTGAACTTGTTGAGTTGTATCTGTATCTTGAACTTCGTTTTGTGGAACGATTTGCTCTTCGTTAATTTCAGGTTCGTTAACTTCTTCTGTTACATCAGTAGTTGTGGTTGTCGAATTATTCTCAACATTTTCCGTAACTTCTTCTGCTGTATTATTTTCTTCAAGCGGTCTTTCCATGAAGTATGCGTCAGAACCGTCTTCGTAGTAGTTGTGTAAAGTTTCTTTGATAGTGAAACCTAAGTTTTGATACATTCTAAGAAGATTTCTGTTGCTTGCGGTTACGTGAAGAGAAAGAGTATTTGCACCGTTTTCTCTTGCATAATCTTGAATTTTTTCCCACGCATACTTGATTGTCTGATAACCTTTTCTGGAATTGCGGTATTCAGGTTTTAAACCGATTGAATCTATGTATAAATCTCCGTTTTTCACAGGCTCTAATTGATAGTAACCGAGCATTCTGTTATTTTCGTCTTTTACAACATAAGTTGAAAGTTGATTGTTTCTTACGATATTTTTGAATTCTTCATAACTGTCATAAGGATCTTGTTCTGCAAAAAGTTGTCTGTCGAGTTCATAAACTTCGTGCATATCCGCTTCTGAACCGTTTACTCTTGTGGATGTTAGAGTAATCGGATTGGTAACAAGATATTGTCTGTATATTGCAGGGTTTACGTTTGTACCTTGTGCAGTGTTATTATTTGGATTTTGCACATTCTGCTGAGTTGAAGTTGTGTTATTTGGCTGTTGTGGTCTTTTTACGTAGTATAATGATGGATTGACCGTATTTCTTCCGTTAGCGTTTAATGACATAAAATCTCCTACAATTTCTACCTATGCTTTTATAAACAAATTTTTTTTGTATTTTTTGCTAATTTGTATGAAAATATTAAAATATATGAAGACTATTTGTTATATTTGAACTATAATAAAGTTATGAAAAATTTTGGTTATTTAACAGTATTTTTAATTTTTGCATTGTCAGTGGTTGTTGTTCGTGCTGATGAATTTGTTCCTGAATTTGATAAGATGCAGATTATCAGGTGTGATTACGAGGAAACTATTTATAATGACGATAACAGCGAGGTTTCAAGAAGTCGTCAGCATAAACTTTTCAGAATTGATGACGCTTATCGGAGAATTTATATTCAGCGAGAACCGATTGATAATATTTTGAATTTCGACAGTAATAAAATCGAATACAATTCTCAATCCATGAATGACGATTACATCTCAATGGAACATTCTGTTATTGACAGAAACGCAGGAACTTTCACATCTTCTGCCAGAATTACCTACGATAACGAGGCTTTTGGTAATCGTTATTCACAATCGTCAGGAACATGTCAAATTTTAAATTAATTTACTTAGCAAAAAAATTTTTTACGTGTTTTTAATTAAAAGTACAACAACTATTTACTTAGGTAAATAAACAAATAAGGAGTTCTATAATGTCAATATTAAGTATAAAACCGGCGTTTTCTAATCTAAAACAACTTGTAACTGGAAGCAATAAAGAAAGAGTCTTTATTAAAGATTTATATACACCTACAGGAATAGAACTTCAAAAAGCTAAAAGTATGCTTGAACATTATGCAAAAGCAAAAAAGATTAACATCCAATTTGCTCATGGTTTGAATGAATTAGAAGAAGATGTTTTAGAAATTGCAGTAACAAATAAAAAAGGAAAGACCGCAAAACAAGTTATTGACGGTAATATTACCGATGTTTTAGCCATTACGCAGCACAAAAAGATGATGCTTGAAAATTCAGACGGATGTAATTACATTGCAAATTGTAATTCAACATTTGAAGATACTTTCATTAGACGCGTTTATAGAACTGTTGAAAGACTTGCGAATTCACTTTCAAACAAAAAACAAAAATAAAATTTTTGTAAATATGTATTAACAAAACAATACAAAAATACGATTTTTAGATATTATATAAAATAGTGTTTAATTTAAGGGGTAAATTATGATAGGAATTGACTTAGTAAAGGATTGTCAGCGGATAACAAGCAAGGCTGTAAACAAAAAACTGTATGCAAGTTATGAAAATATGGGAAAACTTACAGCCCCGAGAGATGGTTTTGTAAAGGTTTCAACACCTAATGATGAAGAACATGTAATTGATTATGTCGGACGTTCTGTTGGTGCGGTGCTTAAACGATACAAAAATCCGGAGACAGGAATAAAAGAACACATTCTATCTTGCAGTAGGTTTATACAAAGAATGTTGTATGATAAAGATAATAAATCAATTGGTGCTATTGTTTTTGACAATTGGGATTATCCCGCCTCAAAAAGTATGACTTTCCAAGTTTTAGAACCCGGAATTGACGGCAGAACAA
>CAMAGQ010000057.1 GCA_945833895.1 uncultured bacterium | reverse complement strand
CTCACAAGTTCGCCGGTTCGGCTAGTGTCCCTAGGAGAGGGGGCTTTTTAAATGTGTACGTTTACGTATCTATATATTGAAAACTCGGGTAAGTTCTCGGAGTTTCAAGGTGTTTGGATACTTCAATTAGTGAGTTTTCAAAAAGTTCATTGATTGGAATTTCTTTTCCTTCTTGCAAAATCTTGGTTTTCGGAATATCTTTCAGCACCGCAAAACCCTGTTCTCCTGAGCCGATATAAGGGTCAATTGTACAGGTGAATTTACGTTCAGGATTTATCGGGTTTTGATTTTTATCAAGAAGTTTTTCCCCGTCTATTTCAATTTGCAAAATTGTGTATTCCCCACTCGTGTAATCCCCGTGTCCTGTGATTTTTATATTTTGCGAACACTGCAAAAACCTTGCGTTCCCGCGGTCTTTCAGCATTCTGTTTTTCGCTGTATTTTCAAAAACTTTTTTCAACTGTAGTGAAGTTATTTCTATTTTTTCAATAGTTGATGCGGCACACATTACCCGCTGAATGTCGTATTTTGTGATAATGTCGCTTTCTTCAAGTCGCAGAGGGTACATTGAAAATCCCGTTGAATGAAACGCAATATCAGTATTTCCCGCTTTTTTCATACAATCGGAAATAAATGTTCCCAATGGACATGCCTCAGAATATTTTTTAGGCAAGTTCAAAACCCGTTTGGCAATCGGCTCTTTTAGTTTTGTTTTTTGCTCGTATTCAATAATCGGGATTTCAAAATCAGGTACAAAGTCGAAATTTTCTACAGAAATTTCTTCTACAGAATTGATTTCGCTGCCCATTTCAATTTTGTATAATGAACGCGCGAAAGAGTACGGATAGAATATGTTATTCTCATAGTCAGGTTCGATTTTGGAATGCTCATGACCGCCGATTATTAAGTCAGGCTTGATATTGTTTTCTTTTGCATAATCATAGAGATTTTTGCTGTCGCTGTACCAGTGATGATTGAGGATAATTAATTTGTCGTAAGGTTCTTTTATCTTGTTAATCAGTTCTTTCAGGCTTTGTTTAATCTCAACAAGAGTGCATTTGAACTTATTTGCACAAGAATTATTCAGGCAAAAACCAGTTATCAAAATTCGTTGGTTGTTTATTGTAATAATTTTGTATCTATCGACCCAATCAACGCTTTTTTGTGTCGAATTATCAATAATATTTGCACAAACTACATTTATTCCTGCTTTTGCGAACTTTTCGATTGTGGATTTTAGGTACTCAAAATCAGCCTTCTTAAATCCGAAATCGTTGTTGCCTATGGTTATAAAAATTTGAGATTGCGGTATAAGTTCTTTGATTTTCAGGTACGCATTGACGGACAAATCTTTATCGTAAATTCCTTTGAACAAATCTCCCGCATCAAGTATTAGAAAAGGATTTTTTGAAGACTTTTCAAGCGAATAAATACCGCTTAAAAGACGGCTTAAATTACGGCTTTCCTGATGAGAATCTGTGATTGCGTAAATGTTGGTATTCAATTCAAAACCCTCTTTTTATATAACAAATTAGAACGCATCGAAAGCTTGGTCGATAGGATTTTTGAATTTTGTAATATTGCCTTGGAAAAGCAATTTAATCGTTCCTACAGGGCCGTTTCTGTGTTTTGCGATAATTACTTCGGACAATCCTTTTGATGCTGCTTTTACGTTTTCTTCTTCCTCGTTTTCTGCTTTGTTGTAGTAATCTTCACGATAAATAAACATTACGATATCGGCGTCTTGTTCAATTGAACCTGATTCTCTCAAGTCTGAAAGCATCGGTCGTTTGTCGTTTCTGCTTTCAACAGCACGGGATAACTGTGACAACGTGATAATCGGCACATCAAGTTCTTTTGCAAGAATTTTCAAACCTCTTGATATTGCTGAAATTTGTTGCAAACGGTCATCTTTTCCGCCGCCTTCCATCAACTGCAAGTAGTCGATTACGATTAAGCCCAAATCTTTTTGCTGAGTTTTCAGTCTGCGGCATTTTGTTCTGATATCTGTTAATGTACAGCCGCTTGTATCGTCAATGTAGATTGGTGCTTGGCTGAAATCGTTCATTGCTGAGGACAGTTTTTCCCAGTCTTGTTGCAGCATATTACCTGTTTTAAGTCTTTGAGAATCAACTTCGGCATAAGAACACAACATACGTTGAACCAACTGTGAGGCAGACATTTCAAGCGAGAATATACAAACA
The DNA here is from genome assembly GCA_945833895.1 of uncultured bacterium. GTDB lineage: Bacteria > Cyanobacteriota > Vampirovibrionia > Gastranaerophilales > Gastranaerophilaceae > Zag111. The sequence continues at coordinate 7,382 of CAMAGQ010000057.1, read as the reverse complement.
GGAACTTTTTCTTTTATCGCAACATTTTGTGCAATGTTTAGGGCAAAAGCGGTTTTCCCCATTGCAGGACGGGCTGCAAGGATAATCAAATCAGAGCGGTGAAGTCCGTTCATCATTGTATCAAGTTCGGTGAAATCCGTTCTCAGTCCTGAAAGTTCGTCTTTATGCTCGTATCTGTACTCAATACTTTCCCAGGTATCTAAAACCAAATCTTTAACGTGTTTTAAATCGGCAGTTGCTTTACTTGAACCGATTTCAAAGATTAAACGTTCCGCCTCTTCTAACGACCTGTCGCTTGGTTCTAAATCGTAGCCTTTAGTAACGATTTCCGAGCCTGCGTTGATAAGTCTGCGTTTAACTGCTTTTTCCTGAATAATTTTTGCATAATATGCAATATTTGTTGTTGTAATTGTGTTTTCAACTAAGTCGTTGATATATGCACGACCGCCTGCGGATTCCAGTTTGCCGCTGTAGTTTAGGACGTCTGAAACCGAAACAATGTCTATAACGTCGTTATTGTTAAATAATTGGAGCATTGCTTCAAAAATATGACGGTGAGCAGGTTTGTAGAAACTTGCCGGTAAAAGTGTGTCCGAAATCTTTGCAAGTGTTTCGGGATTAACCAATATTGCCCCCAAAACTGCCTGTTCTGCTTCTATATTCTGTGGTATTAAATTTTCATCAATCTTTTTCTTTGTTTCTGATACTGCCGGCATGCCAGTTCCTCCTCTTTTCTATTATCAAACAGATACACAAAAAATTCTATTAAGAAAAGTTACAAAATTTCTAAAATAGGAAATTTTTACTAAAAAAAATACTTTATATAAGTAGTTAAAGGTTAAGGTTAGTTATTATATTAAGGTTAAGGTAGGTATTATGACAGATTCATTAAGTTTAAACACAAATTTATTAAACGCTCCGCAGACGGCAGGTGTTCCTGCAATCGGTACACAAACGGCAGGCATGCCGGCTGCAACAAGCGGTGCATCTTTATTTAACCCGTTGCAGTCAAACAGTTCTGCTTATACAAATGATTTTATGATGTCGGGTTTTGATTTTAATTCGCTTGTTTATGATGAGCAAAGCGGTTCAATTTTCCAGAAAAAAACTGCACAAAATCAACAGGCACAAATTCCTGCGGTTTCTCAACCTCAAGTGAATAACGGTGGACAAAGTTTCACATCAGCAGCACCACAGCAAAATCAACAAGTACCTGTTCAAACTCAAAACGGTCAATTGAATTTGAGCGAACTTGATAATTATCTTGTCAAAGACCAAAATCCTGCTGCCGAACAAACTCCGACAAATATCGGCAAAAAAATCGGTACAGGGTTAGGATTTCTTGCTCCGATTGCAGAAAGAGCGATTGCAGGCTTGAAGTCAGGTTCTGTTGTTAAAGCGTTAAATCTTAAACAACTTGCCGTAACTTGTCCGATTGTTGCACTTGCAGGTTTTGGTATAGGTTATCTTGCTGACGGCATTATTAATACTATAAAGGGAAATAAATCTCAGCCGGCACAACAAGCCCCTCAAACTCAACAGCAGGCTGTTCCTCAACAGTTAGTACAACAACAGCAGTATAAACCGTTGCAAATTGCGGCATAATAGAGATTGTCTATTCGTATTGAACATATTCATCAGTATCAAGGCGTTCAATGAGTTCTTTGTACCCGTGGTGCGAAGAGTTGCCGTCGTAACGTAAAAGTCTGCGTTTTGCAATTTCTTTCAGATACGGAAGTTTTGCAGGGTTTCCGTTTTCTACAAAGAATAACATTGCCTGTTTTCTGTGTTCAAAAAGTTCATCTTGCGGCATTTTTGCAAGAACATCGCCGAAGGTTTGCGGACGCAGTTTTCTATCCCATTCGTAATACGGTGTATCAAGGAAACAGAAGGTTTTTGCCCATGATAATATGCACGGAGTCCAAGAAACATCTTCGTATTTCAACAAACCTAACGGGTGAGCCTTGACGATTGAGGCTTTGTATAACTTGTTCCAAATCGCACAGTTGTAGAGGTTTGGAGTGTAAAGTATTGAAAGATATTCGTCAATGTCGTAAGCCGTGTCGGGTTTAAACGGAAGGTTGCAATGTGTTGTATAACCGCTGTCGATAAGTCTGTATAACGGTGCTATCGCTATATCGCAGTTGTTTTTCGTGATTGTGTCATATAAACTTTCCAGCATATCGGGTCTAATCATGTCGTCATTATCCATAAATGCGATATAATCACCGTTTGCGGCTTTTATACCGACGTTTCTTGTGTCTGCGACTCCGCCGTTTTGTTTTTGAAGTGATTTAACGTTATCATATTCCCTTTCGTACCAGTCAATAATATCTTGGGTTGAATCCGTACTTCCGTCGTTTATTATGTAAATTTCAAAATTCTCAAAGGTTGAAGCCAGTGCTGTATCTATGCTCCGTGCGATATAATCTTTCGCGTTGTAGGCTGGAATGATTAAGGTTATTTCAGGCTTGCCGAATTCTTTTTGCGAAAGTTTTACAAAATCCGAGGTCTTAACGTAAATTCTGCCGTTCGGTGAATTTATGTATGCTTTTACGTAAAATTTTGTGTTTATATCGTAATTTGCAAGGTATGCGTAATGTCTTAACCCGTCAGAGGTTTCAAATATCGGGTATGTTGAACCTTCCTGATAAACTTCAAATCCGTCAGCTCTGCCTTTGTATAGCCACGACAGAAACATTTTCCCGACGTAAGATTTATAAATGGATAAAGTTTCAAACTCGTTGTGCATTGGTTGAAAAATCTTTGATGATGCAAGGATTTCACGGGAATTGTTTTCGTTCAGCGTGAAAGGTTTTATTTTGTATGAAACGCCATCAATTGAACTTGCTGTTATAGAATTATTTTCGGAATTTTGTTTTCCGCCGAAATCATTATCGCAGTTATCTTGGTAGAGCCTGTAGCCTTTTGCCTGCGGGTATTCGCTGTAGAAAATTTTGGTGGTTTTGTCCTCTTTTTTTATTGCGATAACATCAATTTCTTCGTTGTGAAATGTCATCTGAAGAGTTTTATCAATAACAACCCCGTCTTTTATTGCCTGAACAAAGCAGGTATTTTCGCCAAATGGCAACAGCGAAAGTGTTATGAAATTTGTATCAATAACTTTTGCGTATTCAACAAAATTATCGTTAATCTTGCAGAAAACTCTAAAGTAATCCGCCTCAACTTTTCCCCACGAAAGGTTAATTTTATTATCTTTTATACTTATGTTTATTTTCATACAAGCCCTCTTTTTGTTTATTATACCAGATATTTTAAGAAAAATCTCAAATTTAAGATTTGTGGAAGGTTTTTTCTGTCATTTCGACCCATTTTGAATGGGTGTAATTTTCGTAACTTTTTGCAAATTTTATCAACGCACTGACCAAAACCCGTCCGCTGTCAGATTTTCCTAAAATCAGGTAATCGCCGTTTTTGTTTTCGCAGTATAAAATTTCTTTATGAACGATTTTATCAATGTTACTTTTCGGATTTTTATTGATAACCTTTTGAAGCCACGCGTGTAAAAGTTTTAATGGCGTGGTTTTTCGGGTTAATAATTCTTCGTCGTGTTCTTGTAAAAATTTTGCAAATTCGCCTATAATCATTTTTAATCCTCAAACGGTGTTACTGTTGCAAAACAGGTGATATCGTATATTTTACCACTGTTAAATTCTCGTATCATTTCCTCAAAAGTTGAACCTGTTGTGCAGATATCATCAATAATCAGAAGTTTTTTACCGGGGATAATTTCTTCAGGTTTTGCCGAAAATGCTTTATTCAGGTTCATTAATCTTTGGGTTTTGTTCAAATTGTATTGAGGTTTTGTGTCTTTAATTCTTTCAATACAGTTTGTATTAACAGTGTAACCCGAAAATTTTGCAAATTCTTCTGCGACAAGTTCCATGTGGTTGTATTTTCTCTTCTTTTTCCGTTTGAAGTAAATCGGCACGGGAACGATTTGGAAATCTCCTTCGATATTCAATCTCTGCCAGTATTCCCACATATATTTTGCCTGATAGTAGGCTAAATCTCTTTGTCCGTGGTATTTCAGCCCTCTAATCATTTTTTGCAAAGTTTTTGAATATACCCCTGCACAATATACGGGACATTTCAGGATAATTCGGTTAATCTTTGCGGGCAGAAATTCCAAACTGTCGTAACAATCAGAACACATTTTTACGGACTCTTTCGATTTCCCGCAAAAATAACATTTCTTTTTGTAAATCCAGTCAAGTAAGCCTATCAGAAATTCTTTCATAAATTTATGCTAACATATAAATTTCTCAATGTAAAAATTTAGATTAAAAACTCTGCTTATGCTAAACTTTCTAGTATGAAAAAGATTTTATTTATTTTAACGGTTTTATTATTTACGATTGTTCCGTCGTTCGGGGGGGAAGAGAATTTAACGTTTTTGTACATTAACGGTTCAAACAACAATGATACAAAGATGAAAAACTGGTACATCAACGGGGTGAACAAACTTCATCCTGTTATGAAGAAAAAGTTTGAGAAAAACAGTTCCATAAAAAAATGGACACAGGAGCATAAACTTGTAATTGACGATGACCCGCAAATATTTTTCTGGGGTTACGAAAGCAAAACCGATTTGGATTTTGTAAAAGACAGACTGAATATTTCAAAAGCGTTCAGTTCAACGCTTGCTTATGAGATTAGAAGTTTGTTGACACAATTTATGCACGATGCAATTTGGGTTCAAAAAACTCACAATATGCTGCCTTTGCTTGACGAATTAAATAACAAGGTCAAAGAGCAGGATGCTCAAGGTAAACACGTTATTTTATACGGATATTCTGCGGGAACTTTTGTAAATTATCAATATATGTTGTATAAACTTCCGTACATTCAGGTTGAAAAACTTTTTGAAGTATTAAGTCAGGATGAAGAGTTTTTGACTTTTGTGAAAGAAAATCCGAAGAAACATACATGCCTGTCGGCTTTATCTTATGACAAGGGAAATATCGGTGTTGTTTCAAATAACGGACATCTGGTTTTAAATCAAGATAAGGAAAAATTGAAAGAAAATTACTTAAAACTTGATGAGGCGACCGAGAAATATTGTTCACCTGAAGGAGCGGTGAAAGGGTTTGTGAATTTCGCAAGTCCTATACCTTTATTTTACTCGGATATTTCCGACAAAAACTACGAAATTACTTTCTATAACAAGTACGCAATAAAATATATTCTTGAAAACGGAATGTATTTTCTAACGGTTAATTTTAGAGAAGACCCGCTTGGCTTCCCGTCAGGCAGAAACTTGACTATTCCGCAGTTAGAAGAGGTTCTTGAGGTTAAAATCGAAAATCCGACAGGGGTAATTTATGATAATTCAAGTGTCTGGTCAAAACGTTCCGCATTTTTTGCTCATACTTCATACTGGTCAGCAAGGGGAACTTTTGCTAATGCGGTTGTCAAAAGTTTTGTGAACGGTACGAAATTTGAGTACGACCAAGAGTATCAAAATAAAGTTTTAAAGAAGAAAAAGAAGAAATCAGAGGTATTATAATGGAAAACGTAAAAGAAAAAACTGTTTTATTTGACCCGGGGTATGCTCAGCACACAACAATACTTTCAATAAGTTCCGAATACATTTATAGTTCTGTAAATCAATTCAAAAATTTCGGACAAAAAAAGATGAAATTCAAAATGCTTTATCCGCAAATTACCAGAATGGTTGATAACAATGTCGGATTTTGCCTTGGTTGTTTGCTTTGGGCGGTTTATATCAAAGGGCTTGGCGAAGATATAAAAATCGAAGGAAATCCTTGTCTTGGCGACACTTACAATAAGGAAGAAGCCGTTGAAGAAATTGATTTTTCTATAGCATTTTTTGACAAACTGAAAAAAGATGCAAAATATTATCTTGGAACAGAATATGTTGTAAATCCTTTCCATATCAAGGTTTTGGAATTGTATAGAGAATTTCTTACTCAAAATTGCAGTTTCGTAAATACAAAAACAACATCAGACGTTATTTTGCCTGACGGGTTTGAAATTCCGGCAGAAGAACATCTTGAGAAAATCCATTCAAAAATTCAAGAGGTTATCTCATCAGGTAATTTGCTTGATTTGACCGAAGTTTTTGAGTTGGTTTATAAAGGTTAAAAATGACAGAACTTAAAAAACAATTATATCAAATGTTTATTCTGGGGCTTGATGGCGGAAGCTGTAAGCAGGCGTTGGAACAGGGTTTGGGCGGTGTAATATTTTTTTCAAAAGATATTCAATCTCCGCAGCAGTTTAAGGGTTTGATTGCGGAGTTAAAAAAATCTGCATTAATTCCGCCGTTTATGTCGATTGACCAAGAGGGCGGACGGGTTGAACGTACCGAAAATATTCACGGAGGGAAAAAATATCTTTCAGCCAAATTTGCGTATGAAAAAGGGCTGAATTACCTTGAAACTCAAACAATTGAAATCGCAAAGGAGTTGAAAAGTTACGGGATAAACTTAAACTTTGCACCGTGTATTGACACAAACACAAACCCGAAAAATCCGATAATAGGCGAACGAGCGTTTTCGTCAAATCCTGATGAGGTAATTGAGGGTGAAAAAGTCGTTTCAAAATGTTATAAAAATTACGGAATTATTCCTTGTGTAAAACATTTCCCCGGGCATGGAGATGCGGACACTGACAGCCATTTGACCTTGCCCGAGATAGATTTGCCGTTAAATGAAATGGAAAAAACTCACATAAAAACTTTCGCAATAGCAATCCAAAACGGTGCTGATATGGTTATGGCTGCACATTTACACTGTACGTGTTTTGAAAAAGAGGTTATTCCCGCATCACTCAGCAAAACTGCGATTTCATATCTGCGTGATGAGTTGAAGTTTGACGGTGTGATAATTTCAGATGATATGGTGATGAAAGGAGTTGCAGGCTTTGGCGAGGTTGAGGCTTGTGAAATGGGAATAAAAGCGGGATTAAATATGTTTATTTACAGAAATTCCGAGGCTAAAACCGTTGATTTAATCGAACAAATTTATAAAAAAGCACAAACGGATGAAGTTTTGAGGAATAATATTCAAAAATCGTATGAAAAAATTATTAAACTCAAAGCAAAGTATAATTTGTAAATATTATAGGAGCAAATGTCATTACCGAGGGTTTCGGAATTATTATTAAGAAGTTGACAAAAGTGCGTAAATTCTAAATTTTGTATTATAATAATTTTGTTAGTTACAGTTAGAGGGGTCCACCTCGGTTGTAAATCATTCTTTCAAATGTTTTTGACTGAAACGGAAATTCCGAAAAGATTTACAAACCTTAAAAGGGCAGAAAGAAGAAAAAATGGAAAAGAACAACGAAACTTTGTCTATTCTTAGACACTCAACATCACACATTATGGCTCAAGC
>CAMAGQ010000056.1 GCA_945833895.1 uncultured bacterium | reverse complement strand
TTTTTTATAATTTAATAATTACTTATCTTTTTGTTAAGCATACAGTTGATATTCCATTTTGGTAATTTTTATTTAGGTTAAAATATTAAATATGATGTAATTTGAATAAAAAGGACTGTTTATGAAATTAATCGCAGGTTTGGGAAATATCGGAGATAAGTATTGTTTCACAAGACATAATGCAGGATTTATGGCGATTGACAGGTTTGCAGTTGAAAAGGGAATTTCATTTAAGGAAGAAAAACGCTTGAAGTGTTTTCTAACTCGTTACAAAGACGGAACTGATGAATATATGCTGATAAAACCGACAACTTATATGAATTTGTCAGGCGAAGCGGTTCAGTTAGTCATGAATTATTATAAAATTCCTGTAAGTGATGTGATAATTATTTATGATGATTTGTCGCTTGATACGGGGAAAATGAGATTTAGGGCAAACGGTTCTGATGGCGGACATAACGGGATAAAATCCGTTATAAAATGTTTGGGAACGAAAGATGTTGCAAGGCTCAAAATCGGTATTGGACCTCAGCCTCCGATACCTTCAGAGGCTTTTGTTCTGCAAAACTTTACGGCGGAGCAGTTAGAATTGTTAAAACCTGTTATAAAAAAATCAGTTGAAGCCGTAGAATATTATTTTGCAAACGGGATTAGCAAGGCTCAAAATTTGTATAACTAGAATTCTTATATTTTCATTGGTCATGCTGAACTTGATTCAGGATCTCATAGTTTAACAAATCCCGCTTCCTTACAAATAAATTTGTATATTAGTTTATTTAATGTTATAATTTCGACAGACTTAGGGTATTAAGGAGTGAAATAAATGAGTTTACAGTTGGCTGAGCAATTTGAAGCGAATGAACAATACGAGCAAGCACTTGAAGAATATAAAAAAGAATACGAACAAGATAAAACGGACACAGGCATTTTAGAGCGTTTAGGGCATTTATCTTTAATTCTTGAACAACCGGAAGAGGCTGCGAGATATTATTATGAAATTTTGCAGATTGAACCGTCAAACACGCTTGCGTTTGAGCAGTTGATGCGTATTTATGAAGATACAGACAGGTACAAATATTATGTGTACCGTGGAAATAAAAACACACTTGAGGGTAAGTTAGAATTTGCAATCAATGATTTTAAAAAGGCTTTAACGTGTTGTCCTGAGGATGATATGGGGCAAGTTATGACAAGATTAACCCTTGCCAATTTGTATTTGAATACAGGTAAAAAAGAAAAGGCGATTGATGAATTTAACCTTATTTTAGAGCATGACAATGTTCCAGAAGAGGTCTTTTTACAGTTTGCTGATATTTATCTTCAAGATGAGGCTTATTCAAGTGCTATTTATGTATTAAATCGTGCAAAACAAAAAGGCTATGATAACGATAGAATCAGTGAGGCTTTAGCCGCTGTTTATTTGAAAAGCGGGGATAGCGAGCAGGCAATTGAGCACACAAAAGACGAACTTTTGAAAATCCAATGTATGCTAGAACAGGGTAAACTGCAGGATGCGAACGATAAACTTCTTAATTTGCCTGATGCCTATAAAGAAGTTCCAAGATATTACACTCTTATGGCACAGTATTATTATTCTGCAAAGGATTACGATAAGGCTTTAGAACTGGTTGAAGAATTTAACAAAAGGCAGCCGAATTCTCCGTTGACTTATCAGATGAAAGCCTTGATTTACGACGAAAAGCATGACGAGTACAATTCTCATTTGAACTGGGGCAGATACAATATGCTCCGCGGTAATCGTGATATAGCGGTGAATGACTTTTTGCATGCCGTTAAATTGAGCGACAAAGACGTTAATGTATTGTTTACTCTTGCGGATATGCTTACAGAAAGCGGAGAGGTTAACCATGCCGCAGAGTATTACGAAAAAATCGTTAAAATTGATACTAAAAACAAAGAAGCCTTGAGAAAACTTGCGGATTATAGAGAAAGTATCGGAGATTATCATAAACAGACAGATTACTTGGAAGCCTTGTATGTTGCTGATAAACGCGACTTAGAATCGTTAAAAAGACTTGCGGGTGCTTATGAAAAAATAAAATCAAAGCAAAACGCAATTGATGCTTATACAAAATATCTTGAATTGACGACAGATGAAACCGAACGCAAAATGGCTCAGCATAAGTTGGATAAACTTCAAAACCTTGCGGGTGAGTCTGAAGATACCGGTTTGATTGACAAAATTATGTCGTTGTTTTGTAAAAAGTAAAAGCATTTGATTAACTTTTATCACATTTTTATCAAAAAAGAAGTCTTGATGGCTTCTTTTTTGTATAATAAAAACATAGTTTTATGTATAAGGGTAAGTATGAGTAGATTTATTGGTATTTTCGGAATAGTTTTAATTTTTGCAATTGCATATTTTATGTCAAATAACAAAAAATTGATAAATTATAAAACGGTAGGTATGGGCTTTTTGTTACAGGTTGTGCTTGCTGTTTTTATTTTTAAGGTTAAATTCGGGCAGGAATTGTTCAAGTTAATTGGTAAATTTATACAAAAACTTCTTGTTTTTGCTTGTCAGGGCGGGGAGTTCGTGTTTGGCGGCTTGATGAACGAAAAGTTCGGCGAAATGTTCTTAAATCACGGCGGAGCAATTTTTGCACTTCAATTAATTTCGTCAATGATATTCATGATGATATTGGTAAATATTTTGTATCATTACGGAATAATGCAGAGGGTTGTTGCGATTTTGGGAAAAGGGATGAACAAACTCCTTGATGTGAGCGGAGCTGAGGCATTATCAAATGTAGCAAGTGCGTTTGTCGGACAGATTGTTGCTCAGATTATGATAAAACCGTATCTGGCTAATTTAACACGCTCTGAATTGTTGGCTTCAATGGCGGGTTCACTGGCATGTATTTCGGGTTCAATCATGCCGATTTATATCAAAATGGGGATTCCTGCCGAGTATTTGCTTGCTTCATCAGTAATGGCTGCTCCGGGGGCTTTGGTAATTTCTAAAATAATCTATCCTGAAACAGGCGACCCTGAAACAAGCAAAGATTTTAAAATTTCCGTAAGTAAACGTAACAGACAGCATGTCAATGTGTTTGATGCGATATCTTCAGGGGCTTCCGAGGGTATGAAAGTCGGTATAAATGTTGTGGCAATGATATTGGCACTTGTTGCACTTGTTGCTATGATTGATTGGTTCTTGGGCGGATTTGGTAATATTATTGTTAAATATTTACACTTCAATTTGACTTCTATCGGCTTTGATTTAACTCAACTTTCATTGAAGATGATTTTGGGTAAAATCTTTGCGGTGTTTGCGATTGCAATGGGTGTTCCTCTTCACGAAGCGACTACTGTCGGCGGGCTTATGGGAACTAAATTGGTTCTTAATGAAATGGTTGCGTATATGGATTTGACAAATCCTGCGGTACAACTTTCTCAAAAGTCATTTTTGATTGCAAGTTTTGCCCTTTGCAGTTTTGGTAACTTAGGTTCAATTGCAATTCTTCTCGGCGGTATTGGCGAACTTGCACCAAATCAGCGTAAAAACCTTGCAAGACTTGGCGTTAGGGCTTTGATTTGCGGAACTTTGACCTGCTATATGTCGGCTTGTATCGTTGGTATTTTGTTTAATTAAGTCTTGTTTTATTGAATCTAATTCGGGTATAATTTTGATATGGAAATAGTAAGAGAGTTAAAAGTAATTCCAAATTTGTCACTGGCTCTGGGATTTTTCGACGGTTTGCACCTTGGACATCAGGCGGTTATCGGTTGTGCCGTTGATTATGCTCAAGAAAACGGTTATAAATCAGCGGTTGTAACCTTTAGGCATCATCCGTTTTGTTATTTGCAAGGGGTTCAAGCACCTAAATACATTTTGACATCTGAGGATAAATATAAACTTCTTGAGAGTTTAGGCGTTGATTATGTCATTGAACTTGATTTTGAAAAGATAAAAGATTTGTCGGCCGAAGAGTATGTGAGAGATATTCTGGTTAAATATTTTTCGCCTGTTGCGATAACGACGGGTTTTTCTCACTTTTTCGGTAAAAATAAATCAGGAAACGTTAATCTTTTAACCGAATGGCAGAAAAAATATAATTATTGTTATTTTGCCACTCCTGCAATCAATTTGTACGGTGTAAAAATCAGTTCTACCGCTATAAGAAATTATATCAAATCAGGGAATGTAGAACTTGCAAAGTCTTTATTGGGGCGTAAATTTACGATTGAGGGAACTGTTCAAAAAGGTAAGGGCAAGGGGCATAAAATCGGTTTTGCGACCGCAAATATTTTTTATCCGCTTGAGATAATTCAGCCGCCACGTGGAGTTTATGATGTTAACGTGATTCTTCCAAACGGTTCAAGACAGCGTGGTATTGCTAATTACGGAATTTGTCCGACTGTTACGGATTCGGGGATTACAACATTTGAGGTGCATATTTTGAACTTTGACGAAAACTTGTACGGTCAAGATATTAAAATTGAATTTAACCGCAAAATCAGAGATGAAATTAAGTTTGAAAATATCGACCAGTTAAAGTTGCAAATTACTATCGATATAAATTCATTGAAATAATTCAACGTAACAAAAAGTTAATAATTATCAAAAAAATGTAAATTAAAAGTTTTGAGATGTTTTATATTTAGTGCGTAAGTTTATTGGGTAGTTCATTGAAGAAAAAATTTTGTATATCGTTAATATTAGGATTTTTCATTCTTTCTTACGGCGTTCCCGCAAGTAATGCAGTGCCGAATAATCAGCCGTATTTTAGGGTTAAATATCAAATTCCAAAGATGCCGACCGAGGTTTCTTCAAAGGCTGCGGCGGCTAAGAATTTGCAAATTTATAAACAACATTTGCAGAAAAATAAACTCATTATGGCTGAAAAAGAACGTCAAAATCAGGCAAGAGCGGCTTTTGTAAAAAATCACAATGAAATTACCGTAAGTTTATTAAAAGACGACCGAAGAGAAAATATGCGGTTCAATTGTGCCAAACTCGGTAAACCGGTTGTTGTTACAATGTTTCCTGCTGCAGGAACAAGTAAGGGTGTAAAACTTTCCGTTATTGATATTTCACGTGGCGGAGTTGGCGGATACAGCAAGGTTCTCAAGGTAAACGACGAAGTGCCTGTAAAAATTCAATACGGAAACACAGTGGTTAAAACGGATTTGAAGATTGTTGCAAGCAAAAACGGAAGAGTTGGCGGAAAATTCGTCAATACTGATGCAAAAAACGACGATAAATTAGTTTATTTAAGCAGTCTTTTAGAGTTTGACAGCGGAATTTTAAAAACGAAATTAGCCCCGATGTAATTTATACATTTCAAACCTGTTTGGTATATAATTGTACCGAAGGGATTGGTGTATTTATGCGAAGTGACAGTATAAAAAAAGGATTAGCAAGAACTCCTCACCGTGGACTTTTGATGGCGACAGGGGTAAGCAAAAGTAATATGGATAAGCCGTTTATCGGGATTGCAAGTTCGTTTTCGGATTTAGTTCCGGGGCATATCGGAATGAGAGATTTGGAACGTCAAATTGAAAAAGGTATTCACTCTGCAGGCGGTCAATCTTTTATTTTTGGTGTTCCCGCTGTATGTGACGGAATTGCCATGGGGCATTGCGGAATGAGATATTCTCTGCCTTCAAGAGATTTGATTGCAGATTGTGTTGAAACCGTTTCGGAAGCACATCAACTTGACGGGCTGGTATTGCTTTCAAACTGCGATAAAATAACTCCGGGAATGCTTATCGCAGCACTCAGGATAAATATTCCGACTATTGTTGTAACGGCAGGACCAATGCTTGACGGGGAATGCCAGGGACATCATAAATTAACTATGGTGACAGGTTCATTTGAGGCTGTCGGAAAATATAGAAAAGGCGAGATTTCTGAAGACGAACTTCTTGCGATGGAAGAAGCCTCTTGCCCTTCTGCGGGTTCGTGTCAAGGCATGTACACCGCAAATACAATGGCTTGTTTAACCGAAATTTTAGGAATGAGTCTGCCGTTTTGTTCTTCATCTTCGGCTGTTTCTGCTCTAAAAAGACGTATTGCGTTTGAGTCGGGGATGCGGATTGTCGAACTTGTAAAAGATGATATTAAACCTGCCGATATTATTACAAAAGAAAGTCTGCGAAATATGATTACTGCTGATTTGGCACTTGGCGGTTCAACTAACACCTTCCTGCATACTCTTGCAATCGCAAACGCGGGCGGGATTGACGTTACTCTTGACGATTTTAACGAATTGGCACAAAAAGTTCACCAGATTGTTAAAATTAATCCGTCATCAACACTTACAATGGCTGATTTTCATTATGCAGGCGGTGTTCCTGCCGTTATAAAGTCGCTTAACTCTGCGAAATTGTTGAACGATACTAAAACTTTATCAGGAAGTACAACATTTGAAATAGGTGAAAAGGCTTTGATTGATACGTCAATAATCCCGTATTACAAGAATTCTGCCTATACAAAAGCGGGGCTTGCTGTTTTGTACGGAAACTTAGCAAAAGGCGGCTGTGTAATCAAAACCTCGGGGGTAGATTCAGATTGCTACGAATTTTGCGGATGTGCGAAAACCTTTGACAGCGAAGAAGATGCAATGTATGCACTTGAAAATGATTTGATAAAAGAAGGCGATGTTATAGTAATTCGTTATGAAGGCCCAAAAGGCGGCCCCGGAATGCGTGAAATGCTTGCTCCGACATCTTTACTTGTCGGAAAAGGTTTGGGTAAAAAGTGTGCATTGATTACCGACGGCAGATTTTCAGGTGCAACTCGTGGAATTTGTGTCGGTCATATTGTGCCGGAAGCCGCTGAAGGCGGTGAAATCGCTTTGGTAAAAGACGGTGATAAAATTAAAATTGATATAAATTCTCAAAGGATTACACTTCTTGTTTCGGATGATGAACTTTCAAAAAGAAGAAGTGAATTAAAGCCGTTTGAATTAAAATGCCAATCGGGTTATCTTGCAAAATACGCTAAAAACGTTCAAGATGCCTCACATGGTGCAATTGTTTAGCAAAAAGGGATGAATATGGATAGCGAAATTAAAAATATTGTAAAAGAAACAAATTTAAAGCATATCGCGATAATTATGGACGGAAACCGCCGTTGGGCAAAAGAAAAAAATCTACCGTCAGCAATGGGACATAAAAAAGGTGTTGAAGCCTTAAAAAATACCCTGCGTGCGTGTAAAGACTTTGGGGTCAAGTATTTGACGGTGTACGCTTTTTCAACCGAAAACTGGAACAGAAAGCAGGAAGAAGTTGATTTTCTTATGGATTTAGTTGCGGTTACTTTGAAAAACGAACTTGATGAAATGCACAAAGAAGGGGTTCAAATTCATTTTATCGGTGATTTAACAAGGCTTTCCGAAAAATTACAAAAGGTTACGGCAAACGCTGTTGAAACAACAAAAAATAACACGGGTGTAGTTTTGCAAATCGCTTTGAATTACGGTGCAAGGGATGAAATTACACACGCTGTCCGAAAAATTGTTCAAGACAATGTTCCGTCTGATAAAATCACCCCTGAACTTATTTCTGATTATTTGTACACAAAAGGAGTTCCTGACCCTGATATTTTAGTCAGAACAGGCGGTGAAAAAAGAATTTCAAATTATTTACTGTGGCAGATTGCGTATTCTGAAATAATTATCAGAGAAGAATTTTGGCCTGAATTTAATAAGAATTTACTCAAAATGTGTATTGAAGAATTTAAAATGAGGCAGAGAAGATATGGAAAATAAGATACAGATAGTTTTTGCGACGGGAAATGTTCACAAGGTTAAAGAAATAAATGAAATAGCAAAAGGCTCGGGGATTGAGTTTATTCTACCGCCGGAGGGGTTTGACCCTGATGAAAACGGCAAAACCTTTCAAGAGAATTCTTTTATAAAAGCCAAAGATGCTGCTGTTTTATCGGATAGTATTTCGCTTGCTGATGATTCGGGGCTTTGCGTTGAAGCCTTGAACGGTGAACCGGGGCTGTATTCTGCAAGATATGCTCCAACCCCTCAAGAACGTATTGACAAACTTTTGAAAAATCTTGCCAATTCGGCTAATAGAAAGGCTAAATTTGTTTGTGCTATGACACTTGTAGATAAGCACGGAAATATTTTAAATCAAGAAATCGGAGAGTGTTATGGGCAAATAGCAACTCGGCAGGCGGGCTTAAACGGATTCGGGTATGATCCGGTGTTTGTTCCGAACGGATATGATATTACAATCGCTCAGATGCCTGAAAGTTTAAAAAATACAATATCACACAGAAGTCTTGCTCTTAATAAAATGATTGAATTTATCAATATTAATCTAATTGACAGATAATTCTGGTTTATATTAAAATATGAATATTGATTAGGGTTTACCCCAAAGGGAGATATGCAATATGAAATCAAAAATTGTTTTTATAATACTTATAATAATTGCAGGGATTTTTCTTGCCGTAGGTTTGCGTTTTGCTTATTCTGCATATTTTTCAAAACAGATAAAAAAAAGACCTGCACCTGAGGTTGTTGTTGAAACTGTTCAGGAAAATGATATTGTTCGAAGTTTTGAGGCTCCGGGGCGTATTGTTTCTAAATATCAGGTAAGTATTCTTGCAAGAATTTCAGGCTACTTACAAAAAAGTTATTTTAAAGAAGGCGATTACGTAAAAGCGGGTGAAACTCTGTTTTTGATTGAACCTGCCGAATTTCAAAACGCATCAAGTATAGCAGGTGCTAATGTTCAAAATATAAAAGCACAGTTAGACTATGCGAATAAGCAACTTGCCAGAGCAGAAGAACTTGTTAGAAAAGATTACATTGCGAAATCAAGGTATGATGAAATTCTTGCAAATCGTGATGCTTTGCAGGCACAGTTGAAGGCTGCTCAATCAAATTACAGCGATACAAACAGAAACCTCGGTTACACAAGGGTTAAGGCTCCTGTTGACGGAAGAATTGGTATTATTGATGTTACGATTGGTAACTTTGTAACCCCGACTTCAGGTTCGCTTACAACGATAAACAGTACAAATCCGATTTACGTAACTTTTCCGCTGCCGTCCGGGGAATACCTTGAGTTGACAAAATCCGATAAAAAGGCGGATGAAAGACGTAAAACGGAATTGTATTTCCAAAACGGCGATAAGTATGAACTTGACGGGGTTCAGGATTTCATTGATAACAAAGTTGATGATTCCACAGGTACTGTAACATTGAGGGCTACTTTCCAAAATCCTAAAAACAGACTTCTTCACGGTGAATTTGTTAACGTGAAAGTTTATGCAAATAATAAGGTTAAAGTTCCTGTCGTTCCTGTTACTGCGGTTCAAGAAAATCAAGAAGGCAAATACGTTTATAAAATTGATGAAAAAGGCTTGCCGCAGTTGACTTATTTGAAACTTCAAGGACAATCAGGTGAAAATTGGATTGTAAAAGAAGGAATTAAAGCAGGTGATAAGGTAATTGTTGACGGAATATTGAAGGTAATTCCGGGCTTGCCTGTAAAAGTCGTATCGAAAGAAGAAATGGCAAAATTAAATAAACCGTTATATTCGGGTGAGAAAAAATCAGGAAAATAAAATGGCAGATAATAATACAGGAAATTTATTTATAAAAAGACCAAAATTGGCGATAGTAATCTCTCTGGTAATATTTCTTGCCGGATTGTTAATGATTAAAGTTCTTCCTTTGGAAGAGTATCCGTCAATTACGCCGCCACAGGTTGTAGTTCAAGCAACTTATGCCGGTGCAAGTTCTGACGTTATAGAATCTACGATTGCTGCTCCTGTTGAAGCACAGTTAAACGGTGTTGATAACATGATTTATATGACTTCCACATCACAAAACGGAACATATAAATTGACTATATATTTTGATA
>CAMAGQ010000055.1 GCA_945833895.1 uncultured bacterium | reverse complement strand
AATATAATAGTATAAATAATGTAAATTGAGTAATTTTGTTAATAATTCTTAAATATAAGTAATTCTTTCACGAAAAATGGGTTTATATAATTCATACCCTGTATGAGTTATTAATATTTGGTGAGGATATAATTATGGATGCTATTATTTGTCAGGACAGACAGTTTGATGTTATTGGACGAATTAGAGAAATTGCATACTTGTGCAGAATTTCAAAGTTTGAAGAAATGTTGTCGCAGAATTTTGAGAATTTACCTGAGTCAAAGTCTTTGAATTATATTGGTGAACTTAATAAAAATGACATAATGCAATAATTTCTTGTTAATAAATGTTTAAATATGTCTTAATTGTCTTTTTCATGCTATCATAGTACTGTTATAGAAAAGGAAAAGGATATGAGTTTAACAGTATATTTAGGGATAGACGTAGGTTCAGTTACGACGAAATTGGCACTGGTTGACGAAACAGGGAAATACGTCGACAGTATCATGCTGAAAACCGCAGGAAAACCTGTTATGGCAGTTCAAACAGGTTTGAGTAAATTGTATGAGAAAAGATTAACCGATTACGAGGTAATGGGTGTTGGTACTACGGGTTCAGGACGTACATTGGCAGGTGCTCTAGTCGGTGCAGATATTGTAAAAAATGAAATCACGGCACACGCAGTTGCTGCAAGTACAAATGTTCCGGGGGTTCAAACAATTCTTGAAATCGGCGGTCAGGACAGTAAGATTATTATTCTTCGTGACGGTATTGTTACCGATTTTGCGATGAATACGGTTTGTGCTGCAGGTACGGGAAGTTTCTTAGACCACCAGGCACAAAGATTGAACGTTCCTATTGAAGAGTTTGGAGAAACAGCATTACGTTCAACAAACCCTGCAAGGATTGCCGGCAGATGCGGTGTTTTTGCAGAAAGTGACCTTATTCACAAGCAACAATTGGGTTATCCTGTAGAAGACTTGCTATACGGACTTTGTCAGGCATTGGTAAGAAACTATTTGAGTAACTTGGCTTTGGGTAAAGAGCTTCTTCCGACTGTTTCTTTCCAAGGCGGTGTTGCTACAAATACAGGCATGGTTAAGGCTTTTGAAGAAGCGTTGAACACAAAAATTGTAGTTCCTGAAAACCACCAGACTATGGGTGCAATCGGGGCAGCACTTTTGGCGATGGAAAATCACCAATATACCGAGTCCGCAACAAAATTCAAGGGTTGGAATGTTGCTGATATGCACTTCTCATCAATAACTTGCGGATGTTCCGGCTGTTCTAACAATTGTGAAGTTATCACAATCGTTGAGGGCGTTAATGAAGTACAACACGTAGAAAAAATAAAGGATGTGAAAGGTAATATTATTGCTCGATGGGGCGGAACTTGCGGACGTTGGGACATAAGTTAGGATAATTTGCCTATGCAAAACTTTGGTCGACGTAACCTACAACCACAACGAACTTCCATATTAAAGGAATTATCCGGCGGCAATGCAGAATTGGGGCAGGCTGTTGGGTTGTTGTTTAACGACATGGTTACGCAAAGCGGCATCACAAACCCTAAAGCCGAAGCGTTTGAAGTTTTGCCAAATTCGTGGAGAAGGCTTGCCGATAAACCCGACAAAACTCCTGAAGATATTAAAAAACTGGATGATACTTTAAAATCAGAAATCCAAAGTATTGCAGAATCTTACCTGTTATTTATGGCTCGTGAAACGGGTAATCTGACAGGCAAACTTGATTATGCTCAATATGAAGCGTATCAATTCAGATACAGGTTCGGGCATTATGATTTGATGAACAGACCCGATTATTTTGCAAAAATAAAAGTTCAAATCAGAAACGGGTTCAATAAATTGTCAGCACACGGTGAACCTTCTGGGGATAATCTTATTGATAAAGATGACATGGCTGCGTTTATCTATGCTATGGCGACAAAATCAAAACGAGGTCCAAGAAATCAGTTCTTAGGTTTTCAGATTAATGGAATAATTACGCCTGAAGAATATGCGGTTAATGAGGCAAACTTGTTCACTGCCGAGGATAATTTGTTTTCCTTAAAATTGCGTATTGCTTATAAGATATTACATAATACACTGTAGGAGAAAGTTATGAAAAAGATTTTATCAATATTCTTTGCGATATTTGTTTGTGCGGGATTAAATCCTGCTTATTCCGTTGAAGAAATATACAGTCTGGAGGAAGTTGATACCGTTTCGCAAAATGTTTCGGTTAACGACAATAAAAAATCTGAAAATGAAACCTTGAAGGCGGAAGTAACTTTTGATTGGCTTGATATTACGCAAGAACAGAAAGAAGAGTTGATAAGTTCTTTCAAATCACGTTTGTTTGACGAAAATACAAGCAAAATTTATTTTACAAAAGATGAATTCAAAAAAACTTTCGCTCAGTATTTTAAAGACAGAGAATACAAATACCACTATATGCTTACAAATAACGGCGTTACAGAAGATGAAGATGCAAAATATTGTGCATTTTATTACAAAAAAAATACTCTTGTAATGTATGCAATTCAGTACAAAAATAACCCGAAAAATGCGTTTTACTACACTGCTTTCGGTAAAATGTATTACACGGATGTAATGTCAGAGGAATACCCGAATTTTCCATACACTTCTATGCAATATGACAGAAAAGGCAAGTTGAAAAGTGCAATATACTTTGCATCAAAAGATATTCAGTATATGTTTGGAGCAGACAAGGAATTTCAGGGTGTCTGGTATAAAGAAAAAATGTACGATAAAAATGGCAAAGTCGTTTTAACCCGTTCAAATTGGTAAAAACCGACTTGAGCCAACAAAAGATTATTGTTTTGAAAAAGTCCGAAGTGCGTGAAAAATGCCTTCGGGCTTTTTTGTATAAAAATAAAGGTCAAAACAAATAGAAGAATTTTCAATAAAAAATTTGACTAATAAAAAAACGAGGTAATAATGTTTATTGATTGATGTCTCTTTTACTGAACTTAGTCCTGCTATTACTCCTTTTAGCAGGATTTTTTTACATATAAAAACTCCGGAGGATGTAATATGAGTCCGGAGTTCAAAGGGGTACAGAAATAAAAAAGGAAAATATTTATAAGTTTTTATGTTGTTACTTTACCTGTTAAGAAAGACATTGCTGCTGCAATACCTGCACCGATAAGTCCTAATTTAACCGATTTGGTTGATTTTAAAGCCTTCGCAACTCCAGCAACAACACCGCCGACTGTTGCCGCACCTGCAAGTCTGCCCATGTTATGACTTGTTTTTTCTGATGTACCTACAGGTGAACCTGTTACATAAGATACGTTATCTTCTGCACTGTGTCTGTTGTATGTTCCCAAAGTTAAAGCCTGTAAGAAACCTTGAGTTGCAGAACCGTGACCGTGTTGACGTAAGTCTTGAACAATTGTAACTCCGTTATTCATACTTGCATACAAACTGTTTGCACGGGCTTTTAAGATGTTTTTATCTGCACAATCTCCGTATGCTGCCGCAACTGCTTCGACAAATCTGTTATAAGCATCTTCAATCTGGTCTTGTTCGTTGTTTACGATTTTATCTTTTAATGCTGTTGCTGTTCCTTTTATTGCCTCTAACGGAGCATTAACTCTTAAATCGGCATTTCTGTTCAACTGTTGTTGTTCGATATTATATTCTGTTTGGAGTTGCTGCTGCTGACGCATGTTATTGTAAAAATCTTGCGGGTTGTATCCGCCTGCACCCATACCCATTCCCATCATTGGCATATTGGCAAATCCTGAGCCAAAAACGCTGCCTGTTCCAAACATCGGGTATGCACCATTATTTAGTTCCATGTCGATGTCGTCGTATCCTTCCATTCCCATGAATGGTGTAATCCCTAAGTTGCAATTTAACATGCTAACCTCCAAAATTAAATTTTCTAACCTACCTTACTTATATAAACAATTTTTGTTTTTCGAAATTGCTTAGATGTTGAAGTTTGTAAAGATTTTGTTACATTATTTGGTTGATGTTATTTTTCTGAAATCGATTTATTATGATTATGTATATAACCGGTGAAATATGAAAAAAGTATTATCAGCATTATTCTCATTATTTGTAATTGCTGCACTTGGGGTTCTTGCGTACTTCAATCAGCAGTTCGTAATGCTGCAGATTAATAAACTCAAAGGGATGTATTTTGTAGAAAAAGGTGACGAAGCCTATCAGGAATTAAAGATGAATGAGGCAATAAGGTTTTACAGTAAAGGTTTGTCTTTATTTCCGGGGCATTACGACGCTTGGTATAATTTAGGTAATATTTATGTTGTTTATGAAGATTATCAATCCGCACTGTACGCGTATTCTCAAGCCTATAAGTATAATCCTAAGTTGATGGTCGCACGTATAAATTACGGAATTGTAGCATCTGAAAAGTTGGGTGATTTTGACGGTGCAATTCAGCAGTATGATAACGTTATAGGCACTAAACGAAAACTAATCACAATCCCGTATGTTTACGATAACAAAGTCAGTTACAAAGAAAATAAAGCAATTGCGTACTATAACAGGGGCGTTACGTATAAATTAAAGGCTTTATACACAACGGATAAGATTAAAAAACGCATATATATCAGTAAAGCGATTGAGTCTTATGAAAACGCAGTAAAGATTGACCCGAATAATTATGATGCCTTGTTTAATCTTGGGCTTGCTTATCACTCTTACGGAGATTACCGCAGGGCAGGCAAGTGCTATTGCAAAGCGATAAACCTTGAGCCGATGAATTACGAACCTCATTACAATTTGGCGGTGTTGTTGCGAAGATTGGGTCATTACGACGATTCTTACGAAGAAATTAATAAAGCGATTACACTAATCACCGCACTGGATGAAAATTCTACAATTCAAGAATACGTTGCGGTTGTGCTTAATGATATTACCAAAAGCGTTTACAAAGATAGAGAACGCAGAAAGCAAATGCAGGCTGTTCTTGACGAGGAAAAACTTCGATTAGAAAAACAGGAACGCAAGAAAAATAAAGGCTTTTTCTCCCAAAAACACGACAAAAAGAAGAAAAAGAAATCTAAAAATAAAAAAGAAAGCCTTGAAGATATAGAAACCTCATCAGGAGTAAATATAATAGACGGCAAGGTTGTAGAAACCGAGGATTTGGATGAAGCAATGATAGAAACCTTTGGTAAATGCCCGTCAATCCGCTATTTTGACCCGAGCCAAAAAGATTTTGAATACGGTGAATAATTCCCAAAAGAAATGGAAATTATTCACGTGAGGTTTGGATATAATGTTGTTATATTCCCAAAAATTTCCTTGTATTAATTTCAGGATTAAACTTTTGCAATATGAATTTGCCAATAAACAGTGAACCTAGTGACGCAACTGTTACAAACGCAAATCGCAAAAATATTGCATCGAAGGTTGCGAGGTAATTCCCGTTGACTACAGGCATAACCGTCGGCAGGTCAAAAATTTGATTATATACAAAGAACCAATACCAGTGAACAAAGAACAATCCGAAACTGTATTTAGCAATAAAATCAAGGGTTTTGTTTGTTTTCTTATGCGATAGGATAAATTCATCATAATGTTTCAAGTAGGCAATTGCAAGCATTGTCAAAAAGATTTTTGAAACTGTATAGTTTGAATACTGATATTTCACCTGAGCGTAAACATCAAGGGCTGAGGTCAAAAGCATTCCAATCCAAATCCAAAACCTTTTATCGTAGAATTTATCAATAATAGGTTTGTTTGCACTACAGTACATACCAAAAACGTACAGTGACAAAAAGTGTACAAAATTACACAGAATATACTTAACGTAAACCATATATTTTGCAAAATAACTTAGCCCAAGAGTTGTTTCGTATTCGGCAACTCCACGTGGTAAAAACAGGGTTAAAAGCAACAATAGCGGAAGTAATTTATACAAAACCTTCTTCTTTTCCAAAAACAAAAACAACGCAGAAAAGATGAAGAAGATTACAATCATCGGAATGAACCATGTCGGTACGTTGTGAACTCGTCCGATACTCAAAAGCATAGGAATTTGCAAATACAAATTTAAACCGTCAAACGAGTTTTTGTATGCAATCGGGAAATATATACAAAACAACAGCCCCGGAATTGCGGTTATAAGATACGGCATAACAACGTTAGTCCATTTTTTAGTAAGATAGTTTTTATATTCAAATTTGTAGGCAAGATGTTGAAATAAAAAGCCTGAAATGAATATGAATAATGCTGTTCCGCCGCATATAATTTCACAATTTATGATATGTGACAAACTGTCAGAAGAGCCAAATTGCATTGTATGTCCCATAATAATCAGCAAAATTGCCAAGCCTCTGAATACGTTTATATAATTTAAAATTTTAGTCTTTTTCTTTGGTTGTTCCATAATATTTTCCTCTATAATTCCAGCCACAAAACCTGATAAGGTGCTAACCTCAAGTGCATAACTTTGTTTTGAAGTGAAATGTTAACTTTAATATTATCTCCGTTTACAAGATTTTTCAGACTTGTAATATGTCCTTCGTTTTTCAAAATAATACTCTTTGGTAATTCAATTTCCGCAACGAGTTTATCTGACGATAAATTATTTATAACCAAAATCTGAGATTCTGCATTTTTTCTTATGTATGCAAAGTTACTTTTTGATTTAGTTTTGAGAATTTCAAAATCGCCGTCAGACATAACAGGTAAGGATTTTCGTAATGCAATCAGGTTTTTAACCTTTTTGTAAACCTTTGAATTAAACTGATAATATCCGCGTAATGAGCCATAGAACAATTTTTGCGGCACATCACCTCTATGAATATCTCTTGAATCAAAGGATGAAATCAAATCGCCTTTTTTGTTTGCTTTGTTGCGTTTCATTGCCGCTTTTTTAGCGTTTTCAAAGTTGTTTGTAACTCCGACTTCATCGCCGTAGTAAATGATTGGAATTCCCGGAAGTGACAACAAAACAGAAAACGCACCTTCTATACGGTTAGGGTTTTTCTCAAGAAAGTTCGCTAATCTTCCGCTTACTCCGAAACCTTTTCTGAAACTTGCACCCTTATCGACCAGATTGTCAAAAATAACCTCTCTGACTTCAGGCGTAACCATTTCGAGGGTCAATTCATCGTGTACACGCAGAAAAATTCCCCAAGCACAAGTCTTTGGAATTTGCGGAGTTTTTTTGTAAGCATCTATGAAATATTTTTTATCTTCCGTAATCAAACTTGCCCAAATTGCAGGCATGTACGGGAAATGGTAGGCAATTTGTGCCTCATTTGAGCGTTTTAATAACTTATCTTCTTCGTTAACTTTAACCTTAACTTCTCGTTCTTTACCAAAATATGGAAGAATATCTTTCGGAGTTTGGCAAGCCTCAACCTGAATAACCGTTGATGGTGCGGTTAACTGGATATAATCGCTCAATATCGTCATTATTGAGTGAGTTTTAGGCTCGTTTTCGGCATTTGTTCCCGGTTCTTTTGACAAATAAGGAATTGCATCCATTCTAAAAATATCAATTCCAAGGTTTGTCCAATGTGAAACTATTTCCAATACATAATATAAAACCTCAGGATTTTCCCAATTTATATCAAGTTGAAACGGGTAAAAAGTATGGTATAAATAATAATCTTTGCCGTTTACAACAACGTGCCTGTAATTATCCTCAGTATTTTCTGGAAAAATCAGTCTGCGTTTGGAAATCTTTCCGTTAGGTTCTTTATATTCAATAACAGTGCCTAGTTTTTCATCCTGATATTTAACATATTCAGGCTTTTTGTCGGTATAAATAAAATAGTCAAGAGCTGATTCATCGCCTGCTTCTAAGCGTTTAAACCATTCGTGTTCTGATGAAAAATGATTTAATACCAAATCTGCTTTTATCTTAAATCCTCGTTTTTTTGCCTCTTTAATGAAAGGTTCAAAGGCAGTGTTTCCGCCTAAGTCCTGCCTTACACTCTGCGGATTGCGAACATCAAACCCCGCATCCTGCATAGGACTGTCTGCAAACGGCAGAAGGTACAGAGTTGTAACTCCTAAATCTTCAAGATAATCAAACATTAAAGCGGTTTCACGGAAAGTATTTTCCTTGCCTGTTATTACAACTCCAAACTGATCGACATAAAACATATAAATAATTTCTTTTTTATACCAGTCGTCGGTTCTTGTTTTGTCTTGCCGAATAAGATTTTCAGGACGTTCTTTAATCGACTTTTCTGCAAGTTCTAAAACTTTTGCGTAAATTTCATCCGCATTTTCTCTTCCGTAAACGTTAGTTATAGCGTTCTTTAACTCTCTGTGGATTTTATTATTAACGGTAATTACAGTGTCCGACTCCTGCTGAACTTCCTGAGTAACTTCCTGCTGTGTTTCAGGTACAACATAAACTCCTTCAGCAAAAGCACAAGATGCGAAAAACATCACAAAACCCAGACTAAGAAATAATTTAAACCAATTCATATACCCCTCTCCATACGGAAGTTTACCATAAAAATTTTTATTTTCAAGCGGTGGTAAATTAGGTGTATAGCAAGAAAAAGACCTCTAATGAGGTCTTTAAAACTTATATTTTCACAATTAGAAATTTACTGTCTTTTAGGGCGAGCACAGAATGTTCTTTTTCTTTTTCAAACATAATAATTTCGCCTTTACTGATTTTAAATTTCTCTGCGTTAAAGTGGATTTCTATTTCCCCGTCAAGCACAAGAACTGCCGCATCTTTAATTGACGTATGATTTTCAATAGTTTCTTCTTTTTTTAGGGCAACGGCACAAAGTTTGCTTTCCCCGTCCTCCAGAAGAACTTTCTTATCAAATTTTTTTGTTTCAAATTCGATTAAATCTTTGGCTTTTAAAACATTGTAAAACATAAATATCTCCTTTTGTACAAGAATATTTAACCCCTAAAGTAATCTTAAAACCTTCGACAATAGTACAGAAAGAAATAGGTAATAAAGAAGTTTGCAGGATTTGATACGAGTTTTGATTTACCCCCTTAGAACTGCACCTTATTAACTCTTTATTTTGCCGCCAAATTACGCGGTTTGCTAGCGATTAACTTATCACAGTATTGACTAATCGGACAAATTTCGCATTTAGGATTAATCGGCTTGCAGACATTCTGACCGTGAGTGACAAGAAGGGTATTTATCGGAATCCAGTATTCTATCGGGAGTTTTTCACGCAGAGCAAACTCTGTTTCTTCAGGGGTTGAGGTTTTAATATACCCGAGCCGATTAAAAATTCTATGAACATGCACATCAACACATATTGCAGGTTCACAAAAACCAAGTGACATAACAAGGTTAGCCGTCTTTCTGCCCACACCTCTGAACTTACACAACTCATCAATCGAATCGGGAATTTTTCCGTCGTATTTTTCAACAATCAGTTTGGACAATTCAATAATCTGCCCCGCTTTATTCTTGTAAAACCCGACAGGATAAATTGCCTTTGCAAGTGTTTCTTCATCAACCTTCATCATCTGCTCTGGAGTTTTAGCAAGTTCAAGCATTCTCAACG
The DNA here is from genome assembly GCA_945833895.1 of uncultured bacterium. Taxonomy (GTDB): domain Bacteria; phylum Cyanobacteriota; class Vampirovibrionia; order Gastranaerophilales; family Gastranaerophilaceae; genus Zag111. The sequence goes on along the minus strand of CAMAGQ010000055.1, from coordinate 369 downwards.
TCGCAGGGTATGTGGTTCTGTCGTTTGTGCGAAGACTTAATATGCATGCAATCAAAACAAGATACGGATTTTTGAACGAATCCATCAACTTTACAAAATCACTTTTGGGTTGTTTTGCCTTAATCAAACTCTCGACAATATTCTTTATCATAATATAACTATAACACAAAAGTCTTTACATATTTGTATGTAAGTATAATTTGTTCATCATCAAGCCCGTTAATAAGAGCCAAAAGTTCATTACGAACCTTTGCCGGAGAATCGAGATATGAAAATTCAAAAAGATGTTTTGGTTCAATGCCGAACACGTCAGAAAGACTTGCAGATTACAAAACCTGCAATAAGAATATTTACCCCTCGTTCATTATT
>CAMAGQ010000054.1 GCA_945833895.1 uncultured bacterium | reverse complement strand
AAACATAATTAAAAGAAAAATAGAAAGTAACAAAATAGAAGATAGAAGGAGATACACACAATGGGCATGGCAGCATCTCAAGCCAGATGGATTTCACTGGCAGCACGTAAATCAAATGTAGAATACGAAGGACAGCAGATAAACCAATCCCGGCTTGCACTGGCAAACCAGAGTGCCGAGTTATGGAACCAATTATATCAAATGGATGTTCCTAGTCCTCCTAGTACAACAGAATTTTCAACGACAGAATACACATTCTCTGACGGAGATGCGGATCAGGCAATTTCCAGTATGAGAAGTGCCGATTATACTGATGCTGACGGAATTCACTACAATTCTTATGTTACCTACAGTCAGGTAATAACCGAATACAAAGGCATAAGAAACACGAATTCAAACCCTCAGGTTCAATACGTACCTGCAACAGAAGAAGGTCAAGACGGCTACTACATGATTGGTACAAAGAAAGTTACCTGTCTAAATTCGGTTGACAGAGAAGACACATCAGCAAGCAGTGTATGGCCTTCATATCAAACAGAATTGGATCAAATTGCAATCGATTGGCCTGAATCACAAGTTGCGAAAGACTGGACAAACTTCAAAAACGGTGATATCACAGCACTTGACAACATATACTTCTGGACTGACACTAATAATAACGTGAACTTTGGTTCAGGAACATCAACCACAGGTGATTCACTTGCCGCTTGCAGCCAAGACCCATCAGCCGTATTACATTCGTACTATGCTGACAACCAAGAAACAAGAAAAGAAGTTTCTAAATATGCACTAATCGACTACGATTCAGACGGTCGTGCAACATCAATGCAGTTGGAAGGTTCAAGTGCAGTCTATACGCTTGAAACAGCAACAAGAACAGATGATGATGCTTATAATGATGCTATGAATAAATACTATTATGAGCAAGCGGTTTATGACAAAAAGGTTCAAGATATCAACGCAAAAACAGAAAAAATTCAAACAGAAGACAGAACCCTTGAACTTCGATTGAAACAACTTGATACCGAACAAACCGCACTACAAACAGAAATGGATGCTGTTAAGAAAGTTATTTCTAAGAACATCGACTCTACATTCAAAACATTTGGTGAATAATAACATAATAAGAACTATAATAAGAGGTTTAAAATGTCATACAAAAATGATAGCAATCTGGTAATAGCGAATAGGTTCAGTGACGCCAGCGGGAAAGCAAAGGCTCAACTGTGGGAAACCTATGACAGACTAAGAGATTTGACTGTATCAGGCAGCGGCACAGGCACAGGCTTTGAATCAGCAGGCGGATTTCTTTACAACATAGCAAGCCTACTTGCCCCATCAGCATTTGCTACCGTTTTTGGCGGTTCTGAAACGATGAATATCGCAGGAACTTCATATTATTCGGGCGTAAACGGGAAATCCGCATACGGAGTTGACAGTATGTACAACTACTCTGGATTTCCGAGCGGAGCAGCCTCAATAAACTCAATCTACGGACTTGCAACCGGCGGAGCCTCCTCAATTCTAAACGGCTGGGGTTCATCAACTATGGTAGGAACTCCGACAGGTTACGCATCAAGTGTCGGCGGACTTGCTGATATTGCAAGTGCTGCCGCTTACGGAATCGGAACAGGTTCAGGACTTGGCAAAATCGCATCTAATATAGTTATGCCGTTTGCCAGTTGTATTTCAGGTTTCGGCGGAATATTAACGGCAATTTCACCATATTTAGGCGTTTACGGTGCAGGCACAACAGTTTTGGGTAACTTAATGCAAGGAACTTCTTCTGCAGCCCTCGCCGCCTACCAGAACATTTCAGGAAATATTACCAACAACGCGGACGTTATACTTTCAACAAAAGTTCGTAACATTGAAACTGTCTGCAAAATGCTTGATACGCAAGGCGATGTCGCTAAAAAAATGCTTAAAGAAGGTATCGAAGGCGATAGTAAAGCTATCCAAGACCTATAGGGGTAAATGTTGCTACCAACTGCCTAAAGGCTTGTCGTATTTGGGCAATTTTTTGGGGGCAATGTTGTTGCCAACTGCCTAAAGACTTTGTCTGACTTTGACATTTTAAGGGGTAAGTGTATTGGAACATTGGTAAAATTCCCGCATATCGTCATTCTGAGCAAAGTATTGGTAAAGGTTTAGGGTATTTATACAGAGTGCGAAGAATCTGTTTCAAAAAAGATTCTTCGGGCAAAAAATAATTGTTACCCCTCAGAATGACGATATCTAACAAGTTTTGAGGCAATTGGTAAAAGTTTTCCCCCTCAACATTCCCCCTCAACATTCCCCCCCGTCTTAGCATTTACCCATGATTATTGTAACCGGTTGCCTTATCTCAAATATTGTGTTAAACTTGCGGTGGGTAGGGGAGAAACGTATGGATTTTTTATTTTTTATAAGTGATTTCTTTTTATGGATTTTAGTAATTTGCATGATAGTTTGGATTCTTGTTTTGACAAACAGGGTTTCAACATTAGATAATGCACTGAAAACTCTTGCAAAACGTCTGAATACCGGAGTTGTTCAGACGTTACAGTCTGCAAAAGAACCTGTACAGCCAACGCAAGCACCTGAGCCTGTTGTAAAACAAACAGAGCAAGTTCACATCCAGACACCGAGCGTTCAGCCAAAGGTTCAGGTTGATAATCTGGAACAACGGGTTCAAACGTCTGAGTTTGCCAAGTCGCAAATGCAAAAACCTAAAAAATCGACCACTATTGAAAGTGTATTTTTAGGAAATATTTTCAACAAAATTGGTGCGGTTGCACTCATTGTTGCGTTTATTTTCTTTATAAAACTGGTTTCTCCATATATTGTGCTTACCAATACAATGAAGATTATACTTGGTTTTTGTGCAGGTTTAGGCTTATTTATCGGTGGTTTACGCCTTCATATTTCGGAAAAGTTCAAAAACTATTCTGAAGTTCTTATTGGCACGGGTTTTGCGACATTGTTTATGTCTACTTTCTGTGCAAACTATTTGAATGTTTTCAATACCTACGCTACGATAATTTCAGGAACGATTCTTTTATTATTGGTGTTCTTTGTATCGCACAAAATGCGTTCAGTGTCCTCTTTGATTATCGGGCTTTTGGGCGGTTATTTAACCCCGTATCTTTCAGGGGCGGCTCCTGATATTAGTTTCGGGTATTTAATCTTTTTGAATATCGTTTCTATAATATATTCTCTAAATAATCCGAAGATGAAATGGATTAATATTGTCAATTTGTCAATTACAATGTTAATCCTGTTTGCAGGATGTATCGCTTATGACTCTTCAAAAATCGTGTATCCTATAGTCTTGTGGGGTTGTTACATTGTTTATGACTTGATGAGAGATAGAACAAGCGGTGCTGATAATGCAACAGGTGTTTTAAATTATATTTTTCTGACACTTATAACATTAACTCTGTTTAAGACTTCAGTTAAATCTGTCGGTATAATGTTCGGGTTAACCGCTCTTGTATATGCAATACTTGCTTTTATCGGCAAAAGGCTGCAGTATCCGTTCTATAAACGCTTTGAACACTGCATATTCTTGAATGTATGGTTTTCAATACTGTTCACAATGAATGACATATACAGCATAATTACGTGGTCGGTTGTTGCTTTAATGCTGAGTTTTGCGGTTAAAAAAGATAAATTGAATGCCGTAAGACATTACATTACTGTGTATTATCTGTCTGCCGTGTTCGGTGTGTTGCTGGCAAAAGACGGGTCTTCGCTAATGTTACTGGAACAATATTCACCTATATTAAACACACGTAGTTTGATATTTTTAGTACCTGTTTTGTGTATGGGTTTATCAATCGGCAGGTTAAAATCAAAAGAAACATTTATTTCAAATTGGTTAAGATTTGACATTATGTTTTTATTGTACGTGTATTTGATGTGCGAAGTTTCTAATATTTTGAAGATTGCTTATCCTGCTGAAACCTCGTGGGAGGCTTATCCGTCTTTGATGGTATATACGGCGATTGGTTTTCTGTATTCGGTTTTGCTTTATTCAATCTATCAAAGAACAAAATCACTGTGGTTTAATATCTCAGGAATTTTGCTGGGATTAGTTTCTGTCGTAATGTTTATCAGTTGTTGTTTTGTACATACGTCGGTAATTCTACCTGTGTTAAATCTCAGAGTGCTTGCGTTCCTTGCGGGTTTATATTTCTGCCTGTATTATGCAAGGGTTACAAGATTGAATTTCTTCAGGTATCTTGCGGTATTTATGGGATTTATATTGTGCGGAGCAGAATCAGCATTGCTTGATAATAAATTGGGAACGGGTTACATAACGACACTCGGGTGGTTGTTCTATTCAGGTTTTATTACGCTTGCAGGTATTTTGAAATCCAAAAAGTTCCTGCTAAATTCAGGTATTTGGATTTTGATATTTACAATTTTGAGAGTATTTATCCACGATTTGGCGAACGTCGAAGCTGTATATAAACTAATTGCCTTTTTGTCATTGGGTGTGGTTTTGATGATAATTTCGTATTTGTACGTTAAGTTGAAATCAGATGATTAGTTGACCTGTTACAAATGAATATGAAAAACGGACTGACAATGTTGCCGGTCCGTTTTTTTAAGTATTGTTTTAAATCAAAAATTACTTGATTGTTTTAACTAATTCAGCAGTGATATCTTTTCCGCCGAAAAGAACCATATTTTTGCTTAATACAAGGTCATAACCTTTAGCCTTTGCCTGATCGTTAATTTGTTTTGTAATAGAATCGTCGATAGCTTTTAACTTATCAGCGTATTCTTTGTCCATTTTTTCCTTTTTAGTTTGGAATTCTTTGTTGTATTTATCTTCAGCGGCTTTCTTTTTGGTAGCATCAGTAATATTAGCAACATCTTTTCTTGCTTTTTCGATGAATTTAACCATTTCTTCAGCCTTAGCTTGTTGTTCTTTTTTAAGTGCTTGAACTTGAGCAGAAGAACTTACAAGTTGTGGAACGTCAACGATAGCGACATTGAAATCAGCAGCCATTACCGCATTCATTGACAAAGGGCAAACAAATGCTGCAAGTAATGATAATAAAACTAAATTTTTCTTCATAACCAATCTCCTTATTACAAAGAAGAGTTTAACATAAAATTTTATAAAAGTCATTCAAATAATGTATTTTTTCTTTACAACTTTACATAATATTGAAATTTTTGTATAATAAATTAGTGGATATAATAGGTTGGTAGCATAAATTTAAGTCAAATATGTAACAAAAATTCACAAACTATTTATATTTATTCGTTGTCGTTGCACAATGTAGGTATAGGATATCTTATAAGATATAATACTAGATATAATTTAAAGGTAGAATGAAAATGATTAAGAAAAGTAATCGAATACTAACAGCAGTTTTGGCACTATCTGCAGTAGGTGCCATGTCAATATTTACCTCTGGCTCTATGGTCTTAGCGAATGAAACTTTTGGATTTGAATCTATGGGGGCTGAAACCGGAGCTGCGGCCGGTAACTTCTCAGGTTACGGTTATTCTACAGGTAATATTCCGGTACATGCTTACAATGAAATTGGTAACGAAGTTGGAACATCCACAATTCACGATAGTGACATTATGAGATATGATAAAAACAGACGTCATGTTGAGTCTGATTATTATCAATACGAGCAAAGCAGATACTATGGCTCTGAAGTCACTCCGATAAATGATTACAGAGGTGGCGGACAACAATACACTGACAATTCATACGGACAACCTCAACGAGGTTTGTATGACGAGAATGTTTATAGAGGCGGTGTTCAAGACGATGTAAATTCTACAGGAATTTATGTAAACTCTATTGAGGTGTCACCCTCTCAAATTTTAACAAGAGATGAAATTAACAGTGTCGTTGGACCTTATATCGGCAAAAATATTTTGATTTCGGATGTTCAAGCAGCGATTAATGCTTTGAACAATTTGTACGCTGAAAAGGGGTTCGTTACTGCAAGAGCATATTTGCCTGAGCAAACTGTTTCTAACGGCAATTTGAGAATTGAACTTATCGAAAGTAAAATCGGTAATATTTCGGTTGTTAATAACAAATACACAAGAAGCAAGTACATTTTAAATCGTATGCCTGAAAAGGAAGGCGATTTGTTTGATATCGTAAGTTTAGAACAAGATGTTCTTGATTTTAACAGATATCACGACGGTGTTAACTTAATGGCAAACCTTAAAGCAGGTACAGTTCCGGGAACAACTGACATTGAATTAACGGCTGAAGAAACTTTCCCGTTCCACTTAATCGGTATGATGGACAGTTCAGGTCGTAGAAGTACAGGTCAATTAAGAGGCGGTCCTGCTATCGTTGCAGACAGTTTGTTCCATAACCGTGACCAAATGACTTTGGGTGCTTATTTCTCAAAAGGTTCACAGAGCCCGTTCTTTGATTACAGTTATCCTATCAACAAAAAAGACGGTAGAATAGGTTTTTCTTATTCATCAACTTTTGCTAAGGTAATCAACGGTCAATATGACTGGATGGGATTGAAAAGTAATTCATACTTATATAGTTTGTACTATGATCAACCTATTGTAAGAACAAGAGGATTTGAATTTAAGACATTTGCATCTTTGAACTACAAAAGATCAAGAAGCTGGTCTAGGTTAGGTGATATCTTCTCAGAAATTTATAACCAGCCGATTAGCGACCCTATCAAAGATACAGACCAAGTTACAAGTATTACACTCGGAGCAAACATCAGAAAAGATACTAAGTATGGTATTTGGTACTTGAACCAAAACGTTGAAGCAGCAATTCCTATCTTTGACAGTGAATCAAGTTACTTCAAGATTGCCGGTGGTGCGTTGAGATTACACGACTTCACACACGGTATTATCGGTCAGTTGAGAGGTAGTTATCAGGTAATCCCTAACAGCAAGCATATTCCGTATCTTGACCAATTCCAGGTCGGTGGTTTGGCAACTGTCAGAGGTTATTCGGAAGGTGTTACAATCGGTAAAAACGGTTACTTCTTAAGCGGTGAATTGATGTTCCCTCTCGGACCTCGTTACATTGCAAGAAAAGGCGGCGGAACTCGTAAGTTTATCGGTAATTACTTGAAGGGTGCAGTTTTTGCTGATACTGCGGGTATTTTCCCTTATGTCGGCGAAGATTACTACAACGGAAGTTACTTCCTTGCATCAATCGGTATGGGGCTTCGTGTTCAATTACCGGGTGACTTGAGTGCTCGTTTATATTGGGGCTATCCTTTAGTTAACAATGCTTACGAACAACACAGACACATGGGCAGATTCCACTTTGAATTGACTCTTGAACCTGATATTGGTGCATTGTTGAGTAAACGTAATAAGCCTGAAGTTGTTGCTCCGAAACCACAACCTCAACCACAGCCGCAACCTCAGATACAGCCAGAACCGTTGCCTCCGTTGGATAACAACTATGATGATATTCGTCACTACGATTATCAAATTGATGGGGCATCAAATACATTATAATAATTTAATTATTTTGATATATAATAAAAGCGGTGAGTTAAATCATCGCTTTTATTTTTATGGAGGTATGGATATGAAAACAAAGTCTGTATTTGTTACAGCAACCGGTACTGATATCGGAAAAACCTACATTTCAGGACTTCTTGTAAAAAAAATGAGAGAATTAAACCACAATTGCGGTTACTACAAACCTGCTTTAAGCGGTGCTATCAGACAAAATGACGGAAGTTTGCTCGCAGGAGATTGCGATTTTGTCACAAAATTGGCAAAACTTGATATCCCGTCATCCTCTTGCGTAAGTTATTGTTTTGAAGAGGCTGTATCACCGCATCTTGCCTCCAATAGAGTTGGTGTTGAGATAAAACTTGATAAAATTCTTGCTGATTTTGAAAAACTTTCGCAGAATTTTGATTATTTGGTTGTTGAAGGTGCGGGTGGTATTACCTGTCCTTTCTGTATTACAGAAGATAAAACCATGTTGCTTCCTGATGTTATCAAAAAACTCGGGGAGGATATCGTAATTGTTGCTGACGGCGGTTTGGGGACTATAAATTCAGTTCTTTTGACCGTTGAATATGCAAAATCTCAAAATTTGAACATCCGTGGAATTATTCTAAATAACTACGATAAAAATGATTTTATGCACATTGATAATAAAAAGCAGGTTGAATATCTGACAAAAATTCCTGTAATCGCTACCGTTGCAAGTGGTGACACTGATTTAGATATTGATGAAAAGGTTTTATTGAATATATTTGATTAGAAGAAAGAAGGTTATAAAAATGAATTGGCAGGAAGAAGATTTGAAATACATTTGGCACCCGTGTTCGCAGATGAAGGATTACGAAACGTTGCCGCCGATTGTTATTGATTACGCGAAAGGGATTAACCTATACGATATCGACGGAAATTGCTATAAGGACGTTGTGAGTTCGTGGTGGTGTAATCTTTTGGGACACTGTAATCCTCGAATAAATTCTGCTATGAAAAACCAACTTGATAGACTTGAACACGTAATTTTTGCCAATTTTACCCATAAAACTGCTATTACTCTTTGTCAAAAGTTGATGGAAGTTTTGCCTAAAGGGCTTTGTAAGTTCAATTTTGCCGATAACGGCTCAGCGGCTATCGAAATGGCAATGAAAATGAGTTTTCAATATCATCAGCAGACAGGAAATACTCAAAAGAAACGATTTATGGCTTTGTCTGATGCTTATCACGGGGAAACAATCGGAGCGTTGTCTGTCGGGGCTTGTGATTTGTATTCGGAAATCTATAAACCGATTTTGATGGATGTTGTGAGGGTAAACGGCCCTGACTGTTTCAGATGTCCTTACGGAAAATGCCGTGATAATTGTTCTTGCGAATGTTTTGAACAGGCTGAGAAAACTTTTGAAAAATACGGTGATGAAACTTGTGCAATGCTTGTAGAACCGCTGTTGCAAGGTTCTGCGGGGATGAAGATTTATCCGCCGTTGTACTTGAAAAAGTTGAGAGATTTATGCGATAAATACAATGTTCATTTGATTGCTGATGAAATTGCGACAGGTTACGGCAGAACGGGAAAAATGTTTGCGTTTGACCATGCAGGTGTTTCTCCTGATATCATGTGCCTTTCAAAAGGTTTGACAGGCGGTTATATGCCGATGTCGATTTGTGTAACTACTCAAAAAATCTATGATGCGTTTTATGACGATTACGGCAAAGGTAAAGCTTTTATGCACAGCCACACTTATGCGGGAAATCCGCTTGCATGTTCGGCTGCTATTGAGGTTTTGAATATTTTGAAGGATGAAAATATTATTCCTAATGCGGTTGGAAACGCTAAATATTTTAACAAAATAATTAACGAAAAATTCGCTCAATTACCTTATGTTGGCGAGGTTCGTCATATCGGGCTGGTTAATGCGATTGAAATTGTAAAAGATAAGAAAACAAAAGAAGCTTATCCTAGCAAATTGCGACTAGGCTATCAAATATACAAAAAAGCCTTGAAAAAAGGTGTTTTGCTGCGACCGCTCGGTGATGTGATTTACTTCAATCCGCCGCTGATTATTCAGCCTGAAGATATGGATTTTGTGACCGATATTGCCAAAGAATGTATGGTTGATGTTATGGAAAATCTGTAGTTTAAAATTTGTAAAAATTTAATTGTAACGGGCAAATATCAATAATACATGCAAATTGCATTTTTGATATTTGCTTTTTATATACTGGATATCACCCGTTAAGAAGTATTAACAACATTACGATAAAAGTAGCAATTAATTGAGCGGGAATACGTTTATATATATGTAAGGGAAAAGATAAACGGTAATTGATAAAGGATAAAATGTCATAACAAGGATATAACAAAGATTTTTTTATACTCTCTCTCTTAATATCCTCGTGTTTATTTAATGTTGCTGTACTTTTAGTCAGCAACTTTTTC
>CAMAGQ010000053.1 GCA_945833895.1 uncultured bacterium | reverse complement strand
TTTGCTCCCTGTTTGATTTCGGGGATGTATTCTTTATCAAAGTTTCCCGTATATTAATTTAGTACTCCGTCAAGGTCGATTAATAATGTCTTTTTCATAATGTTTTATAAACCTAATTAAATCCTATCTTATAACGTCAAATAAGCGTGTCAGTCTATACAAATAATAAGCGTAATAGTCTATATTGTCAAGTATGAATACAAAAGTATTGCAAAATTTAGGAAAAAATATAAAACGATACAGAAAATTATGTGGTTTAACTCAAGAAGAATTAGCATTTAAAATTGGATGCCACCAAACATATATTGGAAAATTGGAACTGGGTAAAGTAAATCCTTCTGTGAAACTTCTTTTTTGCATTACAAGAGCAACAAAAATTACTTTAGTTGATTTATTTGATTTTGATAAAAAATAATGTAACGGCGTAGGTCAATATTACTATGCTGGCATTTTATATTGTCAGGCAATGCCTGACCTACTTAACTGTTACATTATAAAAAATATTTACCCCTGTCATTCTGAGGCTTTAGCCGAGGAACCTTTGACGAGCATAATAAAAAGGACAGTAAAAACTGTCCGTATAAATGTCTAAACTATCTCTCTTCTCATACCAAAATTATTCTATTGTAGAGATGTTCTCCACAAAGAATCATTAAACTTGCTTTGTTGAGGGTTAACGTCAGCGGTTAATGTAACGTTGCTTGGTGCAAATACAAAAACCAAATCCCCAACTTTTTTAGGATTACCATTCAAAGCTTGAGAGGCACCGCAAACAAAATCAATAGTTCTTTGAGATTGTTCTTTATCAAGCAAATGAAGGTTTAACATAACGATTTTTCTGTCTTTTAGATGTTGAACGATTGTGGCAGCATCGTCAAAAGAACGAGGTTCAACAACTATAACTTCATTTCCGCCTCTATTAATACTCGGATGGCTTAAAACTTTAGATTCGCGTTTTTCGATAACCGGTTCATAGGAAGAAGGTGCAATCTCTCTAACTGCGTTTCCGTCCTCAATGTACTCATAACCGTCTTCATCCGGTTCATTCATCATGCCAAACGGGCTATCTTCTCCGCTTATACTATCTACTACGAAATTTACAACTTTCTTGAAATTATCTACTATTGCTGCCACCGATTTTTCCTCCGTAATTTATCTAAATAATTTTCTACCTATCCTTAACATTGTTGTGCCGTAACGAACTGCAATTTTGTAGTCCTGACTCATGCCCATCGAAACCTCAGGTAATTCACAGTTACATTTGAGTTGAAGTTCATCTCTGATTTGAATGATTTCGCCAAAGAGTTTTGCTAATTCTTCATCAGAACACCCCAGTGGAGCCATATTCATAATACCTGCAACTTCAATTGCCGGCAGTTGTAGAATTTGGGATAATGCATCCTCTGCGGTTTCTTTTGAAAACCCGAACTTTTGTTCTTCGTTAGCGTTATTTATTTGTATAAGTATTTTTTGAACCTTGCCGATTTCCTGTGCGTGCTGTGAGATACTTTTTGCAAGTTTGACGGAATCAACAGAATGGATGTAATCAAAAACCTTCACCGCTTGTTTCACTTTGTTGGTTTGCAAGTGACCTATGAGGTGAAAAGTTGAATTTGCTCTGACATTTTCAGGTAATGCTGAAATTTTCTCAGATGCTTCAATTACTCTGGATTCTCCGAAATCTCTCAAGCCTGCATCGTAAGCGGCAAGCATTGCTCTCTCGTCAAAATACTTTGTAACTGCAATTATTTTTGGTTTACAAGGTGCGATTTCTTCTTGTATCTGCAAAAGATTTTTCTTAATTGTTTCAAACATCATTTAACCTCTACAAGAAATCTCTCAATACTTGAGCATAATCTAATTGTACCTTGTTTTTCGGGCATGTCCAAAAAAAATATTTCCGCAAAAATTTTTCAATTCTCAAAATGGCTAAAACCATGTCGCTGACATGGTTTCGGGCGTGTCGGTACTCAGGAAAATTATCTTTACATAACTTTACAAAAGAACTTAATATGTGCCTGAAACACTTATTTTATATAAAAGGCATGCCTTTTTGTGAAATTTCATCAATATTTAGATTGAGGAGAAAAATTTTTCATGAACTCGCAAAAATTTTTTGTGTTAGTATATAGTCTGGAAGGACAAATATTGAATGATTACAAACAGTAATTTCGGATTAGCTTTTGGACTTACCCTGCTTGCCGGCTTGACAACCGCAATAGGCGGGATGGTTGCTTTTGTTACCAAGAAAGATAATTTAAAGGTTTTGTCTTTTGGTTTAGGGTTTTCAGCGGGTGTAATGATATTCATATCGCTTGTTGATATTATCCCGGGGGCAGAAGCTTTGTTAAGTGTGAATTTCCCGAACATGTTCCGCTGGATGGTGTTTGGCGGATTTATTCTCGGGTTAAGCATCTCTGTTTTGATTGACTATTTTCTGCCTGACCACGTTGATACAGAAGAACTCTTAAACCCTGATGATATGGAAGCCGCATCTCACACGCATTCAAAACTCAAACGTGCGGGGATTTTAACGGCAGTTGCATTGTGTATTCACAACTTCCCTGAAGGTATGGCAACGTTTTTGACGACAACTCAAGACGTTACGTTAGGTTTGTCTGTTGCGTTTGCTATTGCAATACACAATATTCCCGAGGGAATTTCTGTTGCACTTCCTATTTACCACGTAACAGGTAAAAAACGTTATGCAATGCTTTATGCCGCATTATCGGGAATTACCGAACCTATCGGAGCTCTTGTCGGAATGTTCGTATTCGGGCTTTTTGTTCCTCACGTTTTGGTAGGATTTTTGATGGCTGCGGTTGCAGGAATTATGACATATATCGCTTTTGATACTCTTTTACCGCTGGCAAAGGAATACGGAGATTGGCACTTGTCTATAATGGGCATTATTTCAGGAATTTTATTCATCTGGTCAAGTATAATTCTTCTATGATAAAGAATTTACTTAACAAAATTATAAAAACTATCGACAAACTGGTATTTTTGTAGTAGTTTAAAACTACATGCAGAAATATAAATATAAAAGGAGAAAATATTATGCAAGTTATATTAAAAAAAGAAGTACAAAACTTAGGTGAAGTTGGTGACATCGTTACCGTAAAAGACGGCTACGCAAGAAACTTTTTAATCCCGCAAGGTGCTGTTGAAGTTGCAACTCCGGGTGCTTTGGAAAACAGAGAAAAAAATATTGCAAGAATTAAAGCAAAACAAGAAAAATTACACAAAGAAGCTTTAGAAAAAGCAGAAGCAATCGAAAAATTCGGTACACTTGCACTTTCTGCTAAAGCAGGTGAATCAGGCAAATTGTTCGGTACAATTACAACTAAGAAAATTACTGAAGAATTGGCTGCACAAGCAGGTATCGAAGTTGACAGAAAAACTGTTTCTTTGAACGCTCCAATCAACAGAATCGGCAACTACACTATGTTAATCAAATTGACTTCTAAAGTTAAGTGCGAATTGGCTATTGAAGTTACAGCATCTGAAGTTGTTAAAGAAGCAATCGAAGAAGAAACTGCTGAATAGTTTAACGTATTCTAGATTTTACAAAAAGCGAAAGTGTTATGCACCTTCGCTTTTTTGTTGTTTAAACACCTCTGCACAAAGTCCCAAAAATTATTTCTTGACAAAGTGTTAGGTTTACCTTACACTTAATTCGGAGGAAAAATGACACAAACGACAGAAACATTATCTTCGGGTTTAGAGGATTATATTGAGGCGATATACGTTGCACAATTGAGCGGAACGTCACTTAAGGGTGCGGATTTAGCCAGAAAGTTAAACGTTTCAAGAGCATCTGTTTCGGAGGCTTTAGCCAAACTTGTTGCAAAAGGATTGATTAAATATAACAGTTATTCTGCAATCACACTGACAGAAATCGGCGTTGATACAGCGAAAAATGTTTATGCAAAACATCATATTCTCAAAAATTTCTTTGAATTTGTACTTGATGTTCCGACGCATGAAGCAAGCGAGAATGCTTGCAAAATTGAGCATATAATTTCTCAAAATATTTTAGACAAAATGATAAATTTTACAGAATTTTGTCACAACCACGAAAGTTTTATAGCCGAATTTAGAAAAGGAAACCCCAAAAAGTGATACGAATTTCATCAATCGGTAAATTCTTAGACCAGCCGATTTTAACAGCAAAATTAAATAAAAACATGCCGGCGATTTTAACGGCAGGTTCAGGAATATTTCTGGCAAACCAATTACACAAAACCCCGCAGGAGGACAGAGCAAAACTTACACTAAAATCAGTTATAATCCTTGGTGCAACAGGTGTTTCTGCACTGAACGCTTCCAAAATCGCAGCGTTTATCACAAAAAAGGTGACTACAAAACAGTTTAAACAAATTGTTCAGGATAATACCCGCACGGTTGAAGAATATCTTAAAAATAACAACTTCAATAACGAGATTACGTCAATTCTTGAAAAGGCGAAAAACAAGATTTTATCAGTAAAAGAGATTGATAAATTGAATGTTCCGGAGCACAAAGCATTTTTGAACAAACTTGTTCCGCCGCCTGAAAATATTCAAGCAAAAGATTTATTTAAAGAAATCGGCTGGCTTTCGATATACGGTGCAATACCTGTTGCTGGCGGAATAGCAGGTGGTATTGCAGCAGATAGAATAACCGAACCGAACTGGAAGAAAAAAGTTCCGAATAAGATTAACGAAGGGATTTATCAATACCTTGCAAATATTTTCATGTGTAACATCGGTGCAGGTGCTGCCCTCGGGATTTTAGAAAAGTTCAATATTAAATCAAAAACGGCAAGATGCCTTGGCATGACGGCGGGAATTTTGCTAACGGGCGTAATCGGCGGAAGTGCGATTGCAAATTATATCGGTAACAAAATTGTAAACCCGCTTATTTTGCATAAACATCAAAAAGAAACCCGCACCCCTGAACTTTTGGATTTAGGGCTGCATTCGGATGATATTGCGACCGTTTCGCTGCTGTCAGGGCTAAAATGGATTGAACCGTCATTACCGCTGTTGTATTCGATTTCTGGATATCGTGCGGGAATAGGCTACAGAAACGACCATAAACATAAGAAGGCATTGGACACTTATAAATTAGAAGTTCCGATTCAAAATGCCGAAAATGAACAAAAGGCTCATTTTTTACGACAAAAGTGTTAGGCATATCTAACACTACCTTATTTTACATTACCCGAAAACTGTACACAAATTGAGGCGGTCATTCTGCCTCTTTTCATTTTTGCTGTAATTTTTGCTATGTAACATTAGATTAAGAAGAACAGCAAAATTATTTTTGTTGCGGTTTTAAATATTGAAAAGGAGAAAAATATGACTGAAATAAATTTTACATCGACTTATAGAATTCCGATTTCGCAACCGGGGATAAACGCAGCAAAAAAAGCACGTTTGAAGGAATTAATCCAATCCTATCCAAACAGCATGATAGGAAACAGTAAGGTCGGAAATGCCCGTGTATCAATGGCGGACAGCGAAGATGCAAAATTTATCCAAAAACTCAAAACAATAGGTTATAAAGTGTTTCAAAAGTTTGAAGGGGAAAATGTTCCGAAAGAAAATCTCGACGTTTATATCAAAGAAAGGCTTGATAACAGAGATTACAACCAATTAGGCAAAAAAATGAAAAAAATGAGCCGCGAAATGAAAGCAAAACGCAGATATGAAAGAAGTTTAGATGTTTTAACTGCAAAAGAAGAAAACCTTGAAACAGGAGCAAATAAGGCTGTTGGTGCTGTTGCTTCGGAGCAAAAGCCTACACCTGATGAAATCCGCCAATCTGAAGCGTATTTAAAACACGTGGAAGAATACGGCAAAGCCTTTGCAGAAGCGTTGTATTTTGGAATACATTAGGCTCTAGCAGGAATAATCAGCAGCAAAATTTATTTGTTCACAAAATCCTATTCGGAAATTAAAATATTTTCGGAGATGAAGTTTTTGTACTCCAAATAATCAATGAATTTGTCGCCGTCAATGTCGTATTTATCAAACTGGTCTGACAATTCTTGAATTTTGCCCATAATTGAATCAGGACCTTCCTGCTCTAACAACGCAATATCATTGCCCAAGATTTTTATAAAAGCGAGCATCCATTCATTTTTTGAAATAAAATAACTTTTATCTAAATCAAGTTTCTTAAAATCCCTTGCAATTTCTTCATCTGTCAGAGTTCTGAACCCATCCGGAATGTTTGTTTGTTCGTTGGAAATAAAATATTGCATTGTTTATTCTCCTTCTAAATTGCCAGTATTATATTTTTTATATTTTCATCAGAAACTGATTTCAAAGCGGTATTTTTATCTTCGTCAGTGAGTGAGTTAAGTCGTTTCAAGGTTTCCAAGGACTTGAGAACAACGGTCGGATTGGTTGAAGATAGCAAAGCACGAACTTTTTCAGCATTGTGCGTAAAATCTAATGCCGTATAAACCAAAAGACTTTCAGCGTGAAGTTCCCCGTCAATAAAGGTTTTCAACTTATTATCATCATTTTTTGACAGAAGTTTTTTGATTTCTAAAATTTCGTATTTTGTATCTTTTGTTTCGTCATACAAATACTCATCATTTTCTGTTAATGTCGAAAATTTATCCGCAGCATTAACCAAAACAACCGCCAGTGCCGAATTTTCAGGCTGCCTGCAAAGCATTTCCAAAAAGTTATACAATTGAAAATCACACACTTGAGATAGCGATAAAATCTCACCAAGTCCGTTGATTACCAGATTTGTTATAAACATTGCATCTTCAAAATTCTCGTCAAACAGAGTAAACAAATCTGCCAAATAGAGCAACTCTCCCGCTATGTTTTCGGCAAATGAGGATTTTTTAGCCAATGCGATAATCAACGGAACTGCGGTTTTATCGCCGTAAGACACAAGCAGTTTAACCCCGTCAAGTTGAGTAAATTCATCATCAGACTCAAGCATTTCGATTGCTTTATTATAAATTGTTCTGTCATTCATTTGGGCAAGCGTTAAAACGCAGTTTGCACTCAGTGTAGAGTTTTCGCTATAAGCATTTTCTATTAAAAGATTTAATGCCAAAGTGTCCTGAATATAAGAAAAATACTTTGCACAGTACGTTTTCTCATCCTCTGTCCCGTTTTCAAAGATTTCAAGAATTTTGTCGGTCAAATCTTCGTCTGCATATTTAACCAGATTAGAAATAATAAATTCTTCATAAGACGGTGAGTAATATTTCAAAAAGTTCAACAAATTCAGGTAATTTGACCCGTTACAAACTTTTGCCAATCGTTTTGCAACATTTTGTTTTACAAAGTCAAACAAAAAATCTTCACTTTTCACAAGTTCAGCGAACAATTCAACGTCAGAATTATTCACGAGATGGTAAGCGACGGGTTCAAAATCTTTCGGATTTTTGCCCGTAAGTTTTTTTAATCTTTCGTTCATAAAGTTAATCCTAAAAATTAATCCAGATAGAACACGGTAATAACTTTATGACGTTCTTCAGCGTATTCAACCGCACTATGAAGAGTTTTACTTGTGTGAGAAAGGAAACAGATTAACTGGTTACATTCGTCAATAATTTCTCTGTTACAAACTCTTGAAGCATCAGCAAGTGTCATCATTGCTCTATCCAAATGCTCAACAATGTTTGGCACACCAATCAACTGATTTTGAACATCAGAAGGCTGTTGGCTGATAGTTTGCGGAAGAATTACGCATAACTTATCAGAATTTGCTTTCATTGCACCACGGATAGCGGCAGCGTTTGTACCTGATGAACCGCCTGATGTAATGATTGTATTATCTTGCATAACAAGTGCCGTAGCAAGGGTTTCAATCATTTGCTGATGAGTGATTGGAAGGTTACGGCTTCCGATTATTGCAATTTTCTTTGCGGATTGCTTGATTGTAGCAAGTTCCATTGCCAATTCGTCAACTGTATTAGGAGCATCTGATTTAACTGTGTCTAAATCATCATCAATAGGCACAACGATGGATTTTTGTGCATCCTCTTGATTATCTTCTGAACTTAATAAAATTTCCATATCACTATCTGTCATTTTTTCTTTTACCTTCTGATTGCATTAATTACATTTTTAAATTATGCTTAATTATAGCATATATTTTTTGATTTGGGAAGAGGTCATGGGAAATCTATTAGAAAATCTTAATAAGGAACAAAAAGAAGCTGTACAGACAACAAAAGGCCCGTTGTTAATATTAGCGGGTGCAGGCTCAGGAAAGACAAAGGTTTTGACCACTCGTATTGCTTATATGATAAGAAACGGAGTTCGTCCGGCAAACATTCTTGCCGTAACATTTACCAACAAAGCCGCAAAGGAAATGAAAGAACGTATCGGCAAAATTATCGGTGAAGATACCGTAAGATATATGTGGGTCGGGACATTCCACGGGATTTGCGGTCGAATACTCAGAGAAAATATCAACAAATACAACACCGCAACAGGTAAACATTTGGACAGGAATTTCACAATTTATGACGATTCCGATACAAATCAGATAATTACAAGAGCGATTAAGAAATTAAACCTTGATGATAAAGTTTACCAAACTAAACTTGTGAAATCGGTTATTTCAAACGCTAAAAACAAAATGCAGGATGCGACGACCTTTGCAACTTATGCAAGAGATTTCAAATCGCAAAAAATTGCAAGTATTTATGAAGAATACGAAAAAGTTCTAAACAACAACAACGCAATAGATTTTGACGACATGTTGATGCTGACTGTTAAGTTACTTGAACAAAACGAGGAAGTCAGAAGCCAGTATTACAACAAATTTAAGCACATTATGGTGGATGAGTATCAGGACACAAACCTTGCTCAATATAACCTTGTAAATATGCTTTACACAAATCTGTCAAAAGAAGTTCCAGAGGAGCGTTCACTTTGCGTTGTAGGTGATGTTGACCAGTCAATTTATTCTTGGCGTGGTGCGGACTTCACGATTATTATGAATTTTCAGAAAGATTACCCGAAAACAAAACTTATCAAACTTGAACAAAATTACCGTTCAACAGCACACATTTTGGAAGCCGCAAACGCAGTAATCGAAAATAACAACGAACGTGTTGAAAAAGTTTTGTATTCGAATAAAGGTGAAGGCGAAAAGTTAAGTTACTACATCGCAAACGATGAGGCTGACGAGGCTAACTACATCATCAGTAACATTAAACGCACAGCCGGAGGGAATTACAACCAATTTGCGATTTTATACAGAACTAACAACCAGTCAAGAGCCTTAGAAGAAGCCTGCATGGCAACAGGTGTTCCGTACAGAATTTACGGCGGTACAAAGTTCTACGACAGAGCAGAAGTTAAAACAGTAATCTGCTATCTGAAACTTATCAATAATACCGATGATTCGCAGAGTTTACGCCGAGTTATAAATATCCCGAAACGCGGTCTGGGCGATACAACCTTGAAAAATCTTACTGATTTTGCAAACTCAAAAGATATCAGCCTGTTTGAAGCTATAAAAATCTGTGAAGACTCTGAAATCGCTCCGAAAACCCGCTCAAAATTGAAAGATTTTGCAAACCTTATTCAGAAATTCAAAGATGCACAAAGTGCATACAGCCTGAAAGATTTTGTAACACTTGTTATCGAAAAATCAGGCTACCTGGCAGAACTTCAAGCAAAAGCCGCAAACGACCCTGAATTTCAGGACGATATCAACAACCTGCAAGAACTTGTAAACGTTGCAGAAGAATTTGTGCCTGAGGAAGAGGATAATTTACTCGGCGAATTTTTACAGCAGGTCGCACTGGTTTCTGATTTGGACTCAATGGAAAATGAGGCAAACAACGTCACAATGATGACCCTACACGCGGCAAAAGGTCTGGAATTTCCGACAGTATTTATTGCCGGCATGGATGAAGGGATTTTCCCGAG
>CAMAGQ010000052.1 GCA_945833895.1 uncultured bacterium | reverse complement strand
CGGACTCGTTTCACTCCGTCCGTACGTAAATTCGCTCCCTCAGAAAGGGAGGGAAGATACACATTCCCCCCCACACACGGTGCAAGTTAATAAAATTTAACGGATAGCGGGGGGATTGACCAAGAGTACCATTACTCAACGTTCAGGTGAGCGAAAAGTTATCAAACAACTTCCACGTACCAATGTGTCATATAAAAAATAGAAAACATTTAAACGTAAAAATAAGGACTTAAGAAATTAAGCCCTTATTTTTTATGGGGGTATGAAATAATCATATTTTATAAGTCTTTTATTGGAATAAAATTATCCAAGGAAAAATAATAAAGTAAACATGCCGCATAATGATATTGCACTGAATAAAAACCAAGTGTGCATTACGGGGTGTTGATATGACCATATTTCTTTGATTGTACTGGTTGCATTAGTAATTGTCTGCATGTTTTTCTCCAAAAAATAAACTCGTGTTTTCTATATATTCTATTTTCCATATTAATCAAAAACAAACATCACCTATTTGGTTGATTATTAATCGGGTTTATTTTATTATCAACGTATGAAAAAAGTTGAATTGTTAATGCCTGCGGGCAATTTGGAAAAGTTAAAATATGCTGTTAAATACGGAGCTGATGCTGTGTATTTAGGGGTTGTAGATTTCAGTTTGAGAGCAATGCGCAAGGGTGAAATTATTACCCTTGAGAATTTGAAAAGTGCTGTTGATTTGGCACATTCTCTTGGTGCAAAAGCGTATATGACGCTGAATATTTTTGCATTTAATTCGGATATAAAACACCTTGAAGAATGTATGGAAATAATTAAAGATGCAAACCCTGATGCTATACTGGTAAGTGATTTCGGAATTTTGCGTTTACTCAAAAAATACATGCCTGATGTTGAACTTCACGTCAGCACACAGACAAATATTTTGAATTACGAGTGTGTAAAATTCTGGCAGGATATGGGTGCAACAAGGGTTGTTCTGGCTAGAGAATTATCCATTCCTGAGATTGCGGAAATAAAACGTCAAGTTCCTGACATGGAAGTTGAATGTTTTATACATGGTTCTCAGTGCGTATCTTTTTCAGGCAGATGTTTGTTGAGCGATTATTTTACAAATGGCGAACGTAAGGCAAATTCAGGAAACTGTTCTCAGCCATGCCGCTGGAGTTACAAACTTGTAGAAAGCACGCGTCCGGGGCAGTATTACGAAATCAATCAGGACGAACGCGGTTCGCATATTCTAAGTCCTAAGGATTTGTGCCTAGTAAAACATTTAAAAGAAATGATTGATGCGGGCGTTGATTCCTTCAAGGTCGAAGGCAGAACAAAAAGCCTTTACTATGTTTCTGCTGTTGCTAAGACTTATCGTGAGGCGATTGACGAAATTTTGGCTAATCCTGATGCTGATATGGAAAAGTATTTTATCGAACTTAAAAAAGTCGGAAACAGAGGTTACACAACAGGTTTTGCACTTGGTGAAAATGCTCCTGACAGTTACAGTTACGATATTTCAAAAGGTTTAGCGGGTGCGGATTTTCTGTTTGAATTTCACGGGAAAAAATCATATAAAGATGTAGATTTTACTTCAACTTCTGATGATAATTTATATTTTGTAAAAATTAAGAATAAAGTTTTGTTGAACGATGAGGTTGAAATCCTTACTCCGTCTGAAAAATTCACAACAAAAGTTGTTGAAATTTTGGATGAAAAAGGTCAAAATCTAGACGTTGCGAACACAAATGCGGATGTTTATTTGAAATTGGAAAACGAACCGCAGGAATATGAAGTTGCACTGGCAAGAACTATCGGAGTAAAAGAGCATGTTTATTAAACCCGATTACAATTTGAAACGGATTTATGATATAAACCTTGAGGAGTTAAAATCTGACGGGATTTGTGCAATACTGTTTGATTTAGACAGTACGCTTATGGCTTCAAAGTCGGGCGTATATTCTGATGAGATGAAAAGTTGGCTTGAAAAAGTCAGAAAAGATTTTTTTATTGCGGTTGTTTCAAATAATAAAAACAGTGAATATATTTCAAAGGTTAAGGCGATTTCTGATTTCCCGTTGTTATTTTGTGCGGCAAAGCCTGATACAAAGAAAGTTTCGGAGTTTATTAAACAGCATAACTTTACGCCTGATAAGTGCGTACTTGTGGGCGACAGACCGCTCACGGATATTTTGTGCGGGAAAAAGTTGGGCTGTAAGACTATTCTGGTTGATTCCGTAACGGCAGAAAGTGAGAAAAAAATCGTTAGATTTGTCCGCTTTTTGGAGCGTCTTTCAATCCGTCGATAAGGATATCTAAACTTAAAGGTTGATTTTTTCACGTCAAACAATAATGTTACAGAATGTAAATCCTTTAATCCCCTGTTATATCAAGAATTTTCGTCAGTTTTTTGTTTAAAATTTACAAGTTTCTTATTTTTTGACTAATTGAAAAATATATTATAATATAGATAATGAAAGACCGTACTTTAACAGTATTCAAAAATACATTAAATGACGGATACCTTTTAAAAAAAAGTTTAAATATAATGTTATGTGTGAAAAACTTAACTGGATTGGTGGAGATAGCGTGAAAACTTATTATAGAAACGAGAATTGGGTGGAGCGAACTTTCAGTAAACGAGGAAGATTTGTAGCGGTATTGGTGGCGGCTACATGTTTGGTTGGTCTTATTGCAGGCGGTTGTAGTTTTATTCCTAATATAGGGCAGAAATCTGAAACTCCTGAAGAAGTTCCAGTTGCGGCAGCATCTACAGAAGAAGTTGCAGTAGAATCTTCTGAGATAACAGTTCCGACAGATTCTGAGGCAGCCCCGGAAAACAAACTTGTCGGATATGATGTTGTTTCGGTCGGCAGAAGTGATCCGTTCATGCCAAGCGGTGAAGCAGAGGCTTATAATCAAGCGAAGAAAGATGCTATTGCAGAAGCCAATGCTTACAATGCAAAAATTGCAAAAATTCAACAGTTGAAAAGTGCTGTAATAAGATTGCCGGATGATACAAATCCGTACAGTTACAATTTGCCGGTTCCTCCAACATCATTGGCAGGAGCGGAAACTACAGCATCAAAGATTACAAGAACCAAAGTTGTTGGTATTATGTATAACAAATCTAATCCGTCTGCTATTATAAATCTTGATAACAAAGATTACCTTGTACGTCAGGGGGATAAGATTATTGATGAAAAATACAAAGTGCTTCAAATAAATCAATCTTGGATTACCGTTTCGCTGGGTTCAAACATTTACTCGGCAGGTATTGGCGAATTGTTCTCTAAGGATGATTTGGACAAAACCAAGAATGATTTATATCATTTAGAAAGCAGATTTGGTGGTAGAAGAAGTTAATTTATAAAAGTAATAGGCAGGAGCAGATATGAGAAGTAAAATTAAAAACAAAGTTATTGCAAGTTTAATGTTAACTGCGTTTTTTGTAACAAATTCAATGAGTGCAGCATTTGCAATGGATAGTTACATCGGTTATAACGCAGGTTCACCGGCTATAAGAGCGGCAGGTATGGGTTCAACCGTAAGTTTGAAATCAGGAATCCGTATGGCAAATGGTGATACACGTGTTAATTTGAGTTTGAGAGATGCGGATGTTACTCAAGTTTTGAGAATGTTTGCTGACCAAGCGGGAATGAACATTATCTTTACACCTGATGTTAAAGGTACTGTAACTTTGGATTTAGTTGATATTCCGTTAGAACAGGCATTTAATCTTGTTGTTACAACAAGCAAGTTGTATTACGACATGCAAGACAGTGCAATAATTATTTCTACTTCCGAAAACGCTGTATCATTATCGGACAGAAGTCAGGTAACACTTCTTCCTGTTAGATATGCAAACGCAGCTGCTGTTGCTCACTTCATCAACGTAAACTTCTTTGGTTCAAAAGAAACTAAGAAGTCTAACCCTGGTGTTTCTGCAAGATCAGCGGTTGTAGCAAACCCTATTACTAACGAATTGATTGTCACAGGTACAGATGCCGATGTTGATATCGTAAAAAGATTGCTTGAACAGGTAGACAGAAAACCTGCAATTACTACATATAAAGTTAACCACACAACTCCTGCTGAGATGGCAAATTCAATTTGTACATCTTTAATCCCTGGTGCAATGTTCATCGGTACGGATGATTCAACAGGCGGTGCGGCAGGTATTCCTACAGGTTACGCGGCTGATTCTGAATCTTCTGACAGCAACAGTATTGTTGTAGGCGGCGGTCAGTTGGCTTGTTCTTTTGCAGCTGTTAACTCAGATGACTTCGACGATGATTCTGGTGATGAAGATGATGACGATAAATTAATCAGTTTCCCATCTATGGGTATGACTGTTACTTACTTCCCATCACTTGGTACTGTTCAAATTATCGGCGGTTCTCCGCACCAATTGGCATTGATTGGTGACTACATTGCCGCAAACGACAGAAAAACTCCTCAAGCATACTTGGAAGTTCAGATTGTTAGTTTGTCAGAAACAGGCAGTAAGACTTTTGATAACCAATGGCAGTTCTTGAGTAAGAACTTTTCATTCAACGCAGGCGGTAATGCAGGCGGTTTCAGAACCAATACTATGTATCCGATATTCTTTGCAGGACACGGTTTTGCAATTGCTGATGCAAGTACATTTGATAAAGAAACAGGTTCTTATGACTTGATTGGTAAAGTCGGCAAATGGGGAACTTCACCTCAATTGATGTACACTGTTAACTACTTAATCAGCAGTAACAAAGCAAGAGTTCTTGCTAATCCGAAAATCTTGTTGACAAGCGGTCAAACATCAAAAATTGACTTGAGTTCTGAATACATTGATACTATGACAACTCAATTCTTATCAAACGGTGGTGTTGGTGTTTCTCAATCACAAAAAGAAGTTAACAAAGGTTCTGATAACGGTATCGTAGTTGATATTTCAACATTTATCAGTCCTGACGGTTATGTAACTCTTGATATCACACCTCAATATAATACTATTGCAGAAACAATCTATGATACTAATGGCGAAGACATCTTGGCTCAGTTACTTCAAAAGAGAATGCTTGATTTGAAGGGAATAAGAGTAAAAGACGGTGAAACTTTGGTTATCGGCGGTATGATTCAAGAAAGAGAAACCAAATCAGTTACTAAAATCCCGTTCCTTGGTGATATTCCTGTAATAGGTATGTTCTTCAGAAGTACAACAACCGGTAAAAACAGAGAAGAAATGGTTATGATGTTAACTCCTCAAATCATTGTAGATTCAGAAGATGCGGTTGACAGAGATAACACATTATAATCAATGATTACCAAAGAATTAAAACTAAAACTATAGGTTAAAATATACAAAGATGAATCCATTAATATTAAGATTAAAAAATAGTATAGATCAGAGTGTTTTAAATAGCATAGACAAAGGTTTGCTGGGATTGCACTTATTCGTTCCGATTAGTGTAAAAGACAACTTCCTGTTTGTCGCAGTTTGTAAATCTTCGGATAAAGATACTATCAGCAATATCTTAAGAGAAAGTTTTTCACAATCCATTAAATTTATGCTTGTGGGAGACGATGATTTAAAGGCTTTATTGTCGGATATTTTACCTAAAGATGTTGAGGTTAAGATTCCTGACAGGGAAGCGATTTCAAATTCCTTCGGTGCAAGCCACGGCGGTGGTGACGGCAATGTTAAAAAAGAAGGAAGACTTGGTGAAATCCTGTTAAAGAAAGGTCTTGTTTCTGATGTTGACTTGATGAAAGCGTTAGGTGAATCTAAACGTAAACACATGAACATTGGTTCTACGTTGTTCCAAATGGGTTTGATTTCGCTGGAGCAGTTGAAAGAAGTATTGCATGAACAGACCGGGTATGACGTTGTTACTACAGACCAGTTGTCTAACCAGAAACAGTATGTCACATTACTCGACCCTGAATTTATCAAGGATTACAAAGTTATACCGATTTCCGCAGACGGAAAGAATATTGTTCTCGGTGTAGTTAAACCTCTTACTCAAGATGTTGTTAAGCAGATTATTTATAAAACCGGTTTAGTTCCGAAACAGTTGTTGATGACTCGTTTTGAGTTTGAAAACTCTTACAATACTTTCTTTGCGAAAAACGAAACAAGTGAAGCAGCAAAACTTGCAGAGCAAGAAGCGTTATCTTCAAACGAGGATGCGGGAGATAACCCTGCTGCAGCACTTCAAAAAGAAGTTGAAGAATCTACGGGTTCTGTTGCGGTATTTGTAAATAAAATTTTGACAGACGGTATTGACAGAAGGGTTTCCGATATTCACATCGAACCGAGATTGTCAGGTTATATCGTCCGTTACAGAAAAGACGGTATGTTGCAGAAAGTTCTGGATATTCCGGGGGCGATTGAGTCTTCTGTAATTGCTCGTTTCAAGGTTATGGCAAGAATGAACATTGCTGAAAACAGACGTCCTCAGGATGGTACCTTCTCAATTACTTATAAAGATTGTTCGTACGATTTCCGTATTAACACACTTCCTGTATCAGGCAAGGAAAAGGTCTGTATCCGTATCTTGGCACCTGCTGTATCTCTTGCATCTTCTGATAAAGAGATTAAGTTGGTCGGTGCAAGTGAAAAGGATATTGAAAAGGTTAAACAGATTGTATCTTGTCCAAACGGTATTATCTTAACATCAGGTCCTACAGGTTCAGGTAAAACAACAACCTTGTACTCTGTATTGAAAAGTTTGAACGATGAAACCGTAAACATTACGACAATTGAAGACCCGGTCGAAATCAAGTTAGAGGGTATTAACCAATCGCAAATCAACGCAAAAGCGGGTATCACATTTGCATCTTGTATGCGTGCTATCTTGCGTCAGGACCCTGATATTATCCTCGTCGGTGAAATTCGTGACTACGAAACACTTGAAATTGCTATTTCAGCGGCGTTAACAGGTCACTTGGTATTAAGTACGGTCCACACCAACTCAGCTGCGGCAACTGTTACTCGTATGATTGAAATGGGGGCAAAAGATTACCTTGTTTCTTCTACTTTGTCAGGTGTCATTGCTCAACGTCTTATCAGAAAACTTTGCGACGATTGTAAGGAAGAATACCATGCTACCAGAGAAGAAGCATCTCTTGTTACATTAAATCCTGAAGAAATTGACAAGATTATGAAAACTCCTATTTATAAGGCAAAAGGTTGTAATAAATGTAATTTCCAAGGTTATAAAGGACGTCTGGGTATTTACGAGATTATGCAAATTACAAAAGAAATTAAAAAACTTGTTGCACTCGGCGCTCATGATTTGGAAATTGAAGAAGCGGCAGTTGCTAATGGTATGACAACTTTGAATTCGGCTTGTTTAAGACATATCTTGAACGGTGAAACAACTATTGAAGAATTTGTCAGAGTTCTGGGTATGGCAGGTGAATAGGTGATTAGTTTATGACAATTTTTATTTATACAGCACTAAAACAGGATGGTTCTAACGAACTCGTAAAAGGTAAAGTCGAAGCAGTTGATATGCGTAGTGCACGTCAGGCTGTCAGAGATTTGGGGCTTGTTGCGACAAATATTGTACAAGAAGATGCAGTTGTTACCGAGCAGCAGAAAAAATCTACTCAAAAGCACAAGGGTAAGATGCCGAAACTCGGTCTTACCGAACAAATTGACTTCACATCTACAATGCAGATTTTGTCAGCCGCAGGTATTCCTATTATTGAATCCTTGATGTTTATTGAAACAGATTCGGCTAAGTTGCGTATTCGTCAAGTTGCGGCGGAATTAAGACGTCAGATTATGAACGGCGGAACTTTCGCAGGTACTGTCGCAAAATATCCTGAGCAATTCGGGCAAGTATATATCGGTCTTGTAAAAGCCGGTGAAGATTCAGGTGAATTGGAAAAAACTTTGGAACGTTTGTTGGAATTGTTGAATAAACAAGCGGCGATTAGAAGTAAGGTTACAGGTACGTTGATGTATCCGGTATTCGTTATTTTACTTGCTGGTTTTATTATCATCGTCATGTTGGTATTCGTATTCCCTGTATTCAAAGATATGTTTGATTCAATGGGTATGCAATTGCCTTGGATTACCCGAACGCTTATGTCGGCGGGCTTGTTTATGAAAAAGAACTGGCTCGGTATCCCGATTGTAATTTCATTGATTTGTATGGGTATAAGTTTCTTGTTCAAATGGAAACCAAGCCGTTGGAAAATTGATGCTATAGCATTAAGAATTCCTGTTATTACGGACTTGTTGCAGTATTCAAACTTTGCGAACTTTATTTCAGTCATGCAGGTTGCGTACGACGCGGGTGTTCCTATTTTGGAATGTTTAACCTTGTCAAATTTGACGTTGACAAACCACACTTTGGAAACAAGAGTTGTTGAAGCGACAGCAAAAGTAAGACAGGGTCAGCACTTGTCAGCGGCTTTGCGTTCAACAAGAACAATGCCTAAGATGATTTTGTTCATGATTGCAACAGGTGAGCAATCAGGTCGTTTGGGCGATATGTTAGGTCAGGCGGTTAGTTATATCGATAAACAACTTGATGGAATTATCGATGTTATGACAAAGATGATTGAACCTATCATGCTTGTTGTTATCGGTTCTATTGTACTTGTACTTGCAGCAGCATTGTACTTACCGCTGTTCGCATCTTACATGGGTATGTAGTACAAATCGCGAAAATATTTATAAAAAGCAATCTTTGTCCGTCCGTTTTGATGAAGGTTGCTTTTTTAAAGGAGAAAAATGGAAGATAAAAAAGTTGTTGTAATAACGGGTGCTACATCGGGTTTGGGTAAAGAACTCGTTGCTCAATTTGTAAAAGACGGAAATTATAAAATTTTTGCAGGGTATAGAAATTCTGATAAACTTGAACATCTGCCTGAGGTTGAGTATTTTTATATGAATTTGACGGAAAATTCAAGTATTATTCAGGCTGCAGAATTTATAAAATCAAAAGTTAATAAAGTTGATGTTTTGATAAACGTTGCGGGTGCTGTTGTGGCAGGGCCTGTTGAGGTTTTGCCTGTTGAAAAATTACGTGAACAATTTCAGGTGAATACTTTTTCTCATATCGAATTTGTGCAGAATTTATTATCTGTTTTGGAAAATTCAAGAGTTGTAAATATAAGTTCTATGGCAAGTTTTGGACATTTCCCGTTTATCAGCCCGTATTGTGCTTCAAAAAGAAGTTTGGATGTATTTTTCAACGCTTTTGCAATAGAAAATCATAAAAATATTGAGGTTGTGTCAATAAAACCCGGGGTAATTGCAACTCCTATCTGGGAAAAATCCGTAAAAAGTAACGAGGAAGTTTTGAGTAATAATGTCGATTATGCAAAAGAGTTGGAATTTTTGAAGAAAAATGCACTTTCTAACACGAATAAAGGACTTGATGTTAAGGCTGTTGCTCGTAAAATTAAAAATATCTCACTAAAGAGAAAAGTTAAATCGTCATATTTAATTGGAAAAGATGCGATTTTTGCTCAAATTTTATCATATTTCCCGCAAGATTTGGTTAATTTTTTAGTTAAATTAGGTTTGAAATTCAAAATATATAATAGCAATAGGGAATAATTATTAATTTTTACACGATTTCAGACATTTATACAAATAAAGAAGGGTTCTGTTATTTTCGATTGCATTAAGGAGTTCTTCACGCATTTGCTCATAGGGGATAGTGTTGAATACAAAAAGTTCATAGACATCAACATCAAGGGCTTTTGCTATAGCGGAGAGGGTTTCCGCCGCGGGGTAGTTGTTACCGTTTTCTATTTTGCTGATATTTTTAGGGTCAATTCCGACCATTTCAGCAAGTACTTCTTGTGTAAGTTTTTTCCCCTTGCGTAAGTGTTGTATTCTTTGTCCCAAATCTTGTTTAAGTGTCATTTTTATATCCCCTTATTATGAATTTAACAAATTAAGCAATAATTATAACAATCTATTGGGTATATTTGTTAATATTTTCTATTCGCAGGATTGACAAAATACCATTCATCAGATATAATAATTATATAGTTCTATATGATGAATAGAAAATATTTATTTTTAGAACACGTCTGTCATCAGAATGGAAGTTATAGTTTATGAAAAAAGAAAGGATTTTCGAGATGAGAACAAAAAAATTCGGTTTTACTTTGGCAGAAGTATTGATTACTTTGGGTATCATTGGTGTAGTTGCAGCAATGACAATTCCTACATTGATTTCAAACAC
>CAMAGQ010000051.1 GCA_945833895.1 uncultured bacterium | reverse complement strand
GTTATTTTAGGACGGATGGATTTTTTCGTGTTATTCTGGAAACTATGGATAGTGATGTAAAATATGTACCGTTGCATTTGCACACAGAATATTCTCTTCTGGACGGGGCTATAAAGATAAAAGATTTAATAGAGTTTTGCAAAGAAAACAACATGCCTGCCGTTGCGGTTACTGACCACGGTGTAATGTACGGAGATATGGAACTTCAGGAATTGGCAGAAAATACTGATGTCAAGCCGATTATGGGGTGCGAATTTTATGTTCACAACGGCGATATAACTGAGCGTGACAAGACTAACAACCCTTGTTATCACTTGGTTTTACTAGTTAAAAACAAAAAAGGTTACAGCAATCTTATCAAACTCGTTTCTATTGCGTGGTGTCAGGGGCGTTATGTTCATCCCCGTATAAATTGGGAGTTGCTCAAAGAACATCACGAAGGGCTTATCTGTTGTTCTGCGTGTCTTGGTGGCGAAGTGCTTCAAACTCTTATGAAATCGGGTTATGAAGAGGCAAAAAATGTTGCAAAACAGTACAAAGAATTATTCGGAGAAGATTACTATATCGAGTTACAAGACCACGGGCTTGAAGACCAAAAAAGAACAAACCCTGATTTGATAAAAATTGCTAAAGAACTTGATATTGAAATGGTTATCACAAACGACTCGCACTATTTACGTATGGAAGATGCGGACATGCACGACACTTTGTTGTGTATGAATACGAACAGTGATAAGGATGACCCTAACAGATTTCACTTTGCAAATAACGAATTTTATGTAAAAACTGCAGCACAGTTAAGGGATTCGTTCAAGTGGATGGACAGCGAAACGTTCGACAGATGTATTTCAAATACCGTTAAAATCGCCGAAAAGTGCGAAAAGTTGTGTATGGGAAAAAGTCCGCTGCCGAATTATCCTGTTCCTGACGGTTACACCAATGAAACTTATCTTGCATACCTTGTGCAATGCGGGATGAAAAAACGCTACGGCGAAATTACAAAAGATTTAAAAGACCGTATGGAGTATGAACTCAGTGTAATTAATCAAATGGGTTTTGCTGCGTATTTCTTGCTTACGTGGGACTTTATTCACTACTCCAAAACTCACGGAATTCCAGTAGGTCCGGGGAGAGGTTCTGCTGCGGGGTCTGTTGTTGCGTATGCTCTTGAGATTACCGACCTTGACCCTATCAAGCATAAACTCTTGTTTGAAAGATTTTTGAACCCTGAACGTTTTACAATGCCCGATATTGATATCGACTTTTGTATTGAACGCCGTGGGGAAGTTATTGATTACGTTGCTAAAAAGTACGGCGAAGATAAAGTTTGTCAGATTATCACTTTCGGTACTTACGCTGCAAAAGCTGCATTTAAAGGTGTTGCAAGAATTATGCGTGTGCCGTTTTCTGAAAGTAACAGGCTTGCGGCTTTAATTGATCCTGCCATTGAGTTTGCTCTAAGTCAAAATGACAAGGCTAAAACCTTAAAAATGGCTATGCAGTATGAAGGTTCTGAATTGCGTGCACTTTATGATAAGGATGAACAAATTGTAATTGACCCGACAGAAGGCAAAACTATCGGTTTAAAACGTTTGATAGATTTGGCGGTCGGGATTGAAGGTATCAAGAACAATACCGGTACACATGCTGCGGGGGTAATTATTGCACCGAAACCGTTAGATGAAATTATTCCTGTTCAGCCGTCAAAGGATGGTATTATTCAAACAGGATATCCGCCTCACGCAGTTACCGAGGTTTTAAGCCTTTTAAAAATGGACTTTTTGGGTTTGCGAAACCTTACAACCATTTATAAAACCGTAGATTCTATCAAAAGACGTCAGGGAATTGAACTAAAAATAAATGATATTCCTCTGGATGATAAGCCTGTTTACGATATGCTTATGGCGGGTGATACCGACGGGGTTTTCCAGTTGGAATCTCAGGGGATGAAAAACCTTGTAAAACGATTAAGACCGGACGTGTTTGAAGATTTGGGTGCGTTGGTTGCTCTGTTCCGTCCGGGGCCGTTGGATTCGGGGATGGTTGATGTCTTTGTAAAAAGAAAACACGGTGAAGAAGAGATTTCTTATGCCCATCCGCTGTTAGAGCCAGTGTTGAAAGATACTTACGGCACGATTGTTTATCAGGAACAGATTATGCAGGTCTTTCAGGTGCTTGCCGATTACACATTAGGTCAAGCGGATATGGTTCGTCGTATGATGGGTAAGAAAAAAGTCGATGAAATGGAAAAGCAAAAGGGCAAATTCATTGAGCGTTCCGCAAAACACGGAATGTCTTCGGAAGATGCTACAACATTGTTTAACCAGATATTGAGTTTCGCATCATACTGTTTCAACCGGTCGCACTCTGCAGCGTATGCGTTTGTTGCTTACCAGACGGCGTATTTGAAATGTCATTATCCTGTTGAATATTTATCCGAACTTTTATCAAGTGTTGCCGGTGAACAGGAAAAAACACAGTTATATATTGAAGAATGTTTGAAAAAAGGCATAAAAGTTTTACCGCCTGATATTAACCATTCACTTGCATCTTTCACACCTGACGGTGATAATATCAGATTTGGGCTTGCTTCAATCAAGCAGGTCGGGGAAGCCGTTTGTGAAGAGATTATCAAAGAACGTGAAGCAAATGGTGAATTTAAGTCAATTTACGATTATATAAAACGTGTTGATATAAAATGTTCAAACAAAAGGGCTTTAGAAGGTTTGATAAAAGCCGGTGCTTTTGCATCTATTGAAAAAAGCCGTAAGCAGTTGATTGACAATCTTGAATATATAACGGCGACAGCGGCTAAAGAAGCAAAAGAAAAAGAATCGGGTCAAGGCAGTTTGTTTGACTTGCTCGGGGATTCAAATTCCGTTGACAGTGCGAAATTCTCTCTTGCGGGTTCTGATGAAGAGTACGATCCTCGACAAATTCAGATTTTTGAAAAAGATTTTCTGGGATTTTACGTCACAAGTCACCCGTTATCGACAATTCGTGACAAATTACCGTTTCTAATGACTCACAAGATTACTGATTTGGCTGAATTACCAAACGATAAAGTCGTAACAATTTGCGGACTTGTGACTGCAATTAAACAAATTCCGCAAAAAAGTGACCCGTCAAAATTTATCAGATTTGTTACGATTGAGGATTTGTCGGGAAAAACGGATGCTCTTGCGTTTAATTCAAAAATTTTGGCATATAACGACTATTTACAGCCGGAACAGAGAATTATTGTTTCGGGGAAAATTAGTCGCCGAAACGAAAACGACCCGCCGACAATTCTTATTGATACGGTAAAAACCGTTGATAATTCTAATATTTTTACGATAGATTTGAAAAAAGAGATGACGTTTGAAGAGTTGTTCGCATTGAAACAAATGCTTTGTCAGTATTCGGGTTCTGACCCTGTAATGTTGAAGCTGCCTGATTTGACCGGCCCTGTGAAAATTCTTACATCTTCAATGTTTTGGGTTAATTCGTCTAATGACCTTCGGAATACTTTGAAACGAAATTTCGGCGAAAAAATAGGCGTTTCAATCCGTTCAATGGATAAAAATTTAAAAGACGACGAAGAGTAGCAAAATTTTGCATTAATAAAACGGAGTAATTTTTTGTTTGTTATTTGCTCTTTTATGCTTCCGATGCTTTTGCAAATTGAGAATCGTAAAGGTGTTTATATACACCGTTTTTAATCTGTATAAGTTCGTCGTGGTTTCCTATTTCGACAAGTTCGCCGTTTTTGATAACCGCAATTCTGTTTGCATTTCTTACCGTAGTCAATCTGTGAGCGATAACAAATACAGTTCTGTCTTTCATTAGGTTTTCTATTGCCTGTTGAACAATTTTTTCAGCCTCGTTATCAAGAGCACTGGTTGCTTCATCAAGTATTAAAATAGGTGCGTTTTTCAAGAATGCCCGTGCTATTCCTATACGCTGACGTTGACCGCCCGACAATCGAACCCCTCGTTCTCCGATATTTGTATCAAGTCCTTTTTCAAGGCTTTGGACAAATCCGTCAAGGTAAGACTCTTTTATCGCCGCTTGTAACTCTTCTTCAGTTGCATTAAGGTTTCCAATCATAATATTTTGTCTGATTGTTCCCGAGAATAAGAAATTATCCTGAAATACGACGGAAATATTATCACGCAAAGATTCCAGAGTGAAATCTCTAACGTCTGTGCCGTCAATCAAAATTCCGCCTGATTTTACGTCGTAAAATCTTGGAATAAGGTTGACTATTGTACTTTTCCCACCGCCGGAATTTCCGACAAGTGCGAAGGTTTCACCTTTTTGTACTGTGAAATTAATATTTTTCAATACAGGTTTATTCTTTTTGTATTCAAAATTTACGTTTTTAAATTCAATGGTGTTTTGTAATCCTGCTAATTTCACCGCATCTGGCTTGTTTTTAATTTTAGGTACTGCATCAAGTTGTTTGATTACTCTTTCAAGTGCAAGAAGTGCGTTTTGCATGTTTTTAGCGTTGTTGCCCAAAAGTTTAATCGGGGTATAAAGCATAATTAGTGCGGTAATAAACGAAACGAAGTTACCGCTTGTGATTTGCCCTTTGACAATCATATAACTGCCTAATCCGATAACCGCCGCAATTCCGATTGATACAACAATGTGCATCATTGGTGAAAGCCAGCCTGTTTTTTGAGTGATTTTCATATTCAGACCGAAAACGGTTTCCAAATTTTTATTGAACGCAGAATTTTGGTGGTTGTACAAATTGTATGCCGTAACAACTTTGTTACCCGCAAAAGCCTCGTTGTATGCGGTAATTACTCTACCGCCCGCGGATTCTGATTTGTCGGTAATTGATTTAATCAAGGCTCTCATTTTTGTCAACGGAATAACAGCACAAATCAGTACAATTATGGCAATTATCGCCAACTGCCAGGAGTTATATAAAAGTACCAGAACAAGCGAAAGTGATGAAAATATTCTGGAAATTCCTGTTTTCATGTTGTTTAAAAGGTTTCCGCATGCAGAGTTTACGTCGTTATTGAACCATCTCAAGATGTCGCCTGATGTTCTGGAATCGAAAAACGAAGCGTCCTTGTGCATTAATTTATTGTATAAAGTTCGCTTGAAATCGTTTGTAACTTTTCCGGCAACCCACGCATTCATATATGTTGAAAGGTAGTTTAACATCCCTTGAGTTGAAGTAAAAGCAATAATCAACAGCGGAATGTACCATGGCGAATGGAAGGTTTTTTCAACCATTACAATATCCATATACGGTTTTAATGACAATGCTACTACTGCATCCAGTGAGCCTATTGGTATTGCTAAACCCAGTGCAAGCACTGTTCTGAACCAATATTTTCTGAAATACGGCAAAACTTTTGCATAATTTTGCATCAATCCGTCTTTATCAAATTTTTTAATTATAAATTCTGTAATCTTCATTATTTTACCTGATTTGATAATCTCTTTGATAGTTCAACTTCCCAAGCGTATGCGGTTTTTATACTGTCTTGAAGTGTTTTTTTCGGTGTCCAGCCAAGAACTTCTTTTGCTTTTTTGTTATCGGCAATAAGTGTTGCAGGGTCTCCCGCACGGCGAGGTTTGCGTTCTACGGGAATTTTCTTTCCCGTAACTTTTTCGCATACATCAAAAACTTCTTTTACGCTGCTGCCTTCGTTTGTTCCGAGGTTGAAATAATTTGTTTCACCACCGTTTAGCAAATATTTCAAGGCAAGAAGGTGTGCTTGTGCCAAGTCTTCAACATTAATGTAATCCCTTACGCAAGTTCCGTCTTTTGTGTCGTAATCTGTTCCAAACATTTGGAAAACTTTTCCGTTGTTGAAGGTTGATTTTAAGATATTCGGAATTAAGTGGGTTTCAGGGTTATGCCATTCTCCTACACGGTTTTGGCTGTCTGCTCCTGCTACATTGAAATATCTTAGGCGAACAGATTTTATGCCGTATGCTTTATCGTAATCATCCATTATGTTTTCTATCATAAGTTTGGTTCTTCCGTAAGTATTGATAGGGTTTTGCGGATGTTTTTCATCAATAGGTGTATAAACAGGCTCGCCGTAAGTTGCTGCGGTACTTGAAAATACTATCTTTTTAACGTCGTAATCTATTGCTGTACTTAAAAGGTTCATAGTTCCAAGAACGTTGTTGTAATAGTATTTTAGAGGTTCTTTTACGGATTCTGCGACTTGAGAATATGCGGCAAAATGTATTATTGCATCAATGTGATGTTTTGAAAATACAGATTCAACATCTTGCAGTAACAACAAATTTCCTTCAATAAAATCTATGACAGAACCTTTTGTGTTAAGGCTTTTTAAAGTATTAACGGTTTCGATATGTCCGAGTTCAAGATTATCGAAAATAATAACGTTGTAGCCTGCTTCAAGTAGTGCTATTACGTTGTGGCTTCCGATATAACCCGCTCCGCCCGTTACTAATATGTTCATTTCTCTAATTTCCTTCCTTCGCTATTACTTTATTATACACCATATTGTTCTTCCCAGTGTGGTCGTCTTATTCCAAATTTTACCAAAATTTTATATATTGATTTTCTTAATTTGAAAATTCTAAATCTTTTAGGGTTCGTTTCGCAATATATGACAGGC
The DNA here is from genome assembly GCA_945833895.1 of uncultured bacterium. Classification (GTDB taxonomy): domain Bacteria; phylum Cyanobacteriota; class Vampirovibrionia; order Gastranaerophilales; family Gastranaerophilaceae; genus Zag111. The sequence continues at coordinate 3,645 of CAMAGQ010000051.1, read as the reverse complement.
AGTTCAAGAGTTTTGCTTCCTTGTGATTGCAAATACCTTACATAAATTGTAAACAATCTTTCCGATAAAAATCCGTAAACACGTTTTTGGTAATCGTTTCTGGTTTCAACATCCTGCTGAATATCTTTTTCTAAAGTGAAAAGAATATCAAACAGCCATTTTGCGTAATCGTTGAAATTTTCTTTGTTCGTAATCAGCATATTGTATAAATATGTTTCTTTGGTGTTTTTTAAGGTATAAACCGCAGTATCGTACATTTGCGGATATTTTTCCTTTATAATCTCCAGAACCCTGTCTAAGTCAGAGATAACGTGTTTGTGCAAATATTGCTCATAATTGGATTTGTATTTTGAAATAACCCTCCTTATAGGTAAAATTATATCATAATTACGGAAAAGATGTTCTAAAAAGGTTTTTGTCAGGCAAAAACGTTCGGTATAATCATTAGGAATTTTGTTTATCCATCTTGTTGTACCGCTGCTTAAATCAAAAAATCTTCTGTAGTGAACCAGTCCTTTAAAATCCGCATCGGAGTTTTTCCATATCCAGTATAGTGCGGTTAATTCAGAATAGTTTTTGTTTTTACCTGAAATGTTATCGCCCGTATTGTCTTTCAAAATTCCCAAATCGCAACTTGCACAATCCGCTCCGACTTGAATAGGTTTTAGTATTTCATTTTCAATTTTGTCAAACTGTTTGTGGTAACAAACCGCAATATCGGCAGTTTTTGGTGATTTTTTCTCAAAACCGGACGGATTAGGAAATTTCTTTTCAAGGAAAATCCGCATTGCTATCCTGTCTGAATCTGTTGTTTTTACGCAATCATTTATGCAAAATAGAGAAGGGTTATATTTTTCAATCAGTTTCAATTTGCTTTTTTTTAATACTATTTGCAAAGAGGCAAGCGGTTTGTGAGTTAGTATTGATTTTAATTTCTGTGTCATATCATCAGAAACTCGTGCAGAACCTTGACCTTTTGCGATGGCGTAAAACTCTAGAATTGAACGCTGAATACAATCTTTTTGCCTGAATTTTTGCGTTGCGGTCTTTCTAAATCCCTCTTGAAAATCCTTTTCGCATTCTTCAATTGTGCTTTTTTTATACGCATCAATGTTATGGTGCGGAAAATGGGTGAAAGTTTTTCCGATGTTTTGCGTAACCAGATTATAAGCGGTAGAAATCATAAACCCGTATAATCCGTTGTATTTCTTTTTTACGATATGACGTTTTGAAAACCTGAAAATCGGCAGAGCGTTTGTGTCATAGAAAAAACTTTTTTCAACGGGATTTCCGAAAAACATATCGTCATTTGCGAACAGAAAATGCTCGGATAAATTCGGAATTTTATGAATAGCAGTTTCAATGGCACTTGCGTTAAATGTTGGCAAAGCATCTTTTGGCAAAATCTGCGAATGGTCTATGATGCGGATTTTAGTGTTTGAAGTGTCGAGCCAATCAGGGATTTGATTGTCCGTCACAATAAATATATTGTTAATCCACGGTGCGAATTTTTCAAGCGATCGTAAGGAATACTTTAACTCGTCATTATTGATAAAACGGCACTCATTAATTGCGTCGTTTTCAAGAGCGATATTATATTTTTGAAGTTCAAGATTTTTTTTGTTTTTCCAGTTTAAATCGTTTGAATTACACCATAAGTAAACAATATCAACAGGAAAATCGTTTATATTACCGTTCATCCTTGCTATCCCTTCTTTTTGTTTATTATAAATAAAATGGAGGAATTTTCGGGGGTATTATAAGAAATATTAAGCAAACGGCATCTTAAAACAATCTTATTTTATTCCGTAAAGTTAATTTATTCGACGATTGGCACGGTAATTTCAAAGGTTGTTTGTTTTTTTGTTGAACGCAGAAGGGTTAATGTTGCGTTTTGCTCTTCAAGATATTTTTTGCAAAGCCATAAACCAAGTCCGCATCCTGTTTCTTTTGTTGTGTAGCCTTGATTAAATAATCGGCTTTGTTTTTCCTTCGGAATACATTTCCCGTCGTTAGAAATTCGTATAATTCCTTTGGAATTTTTGATTTCGGCAAGGATTTCTATTTTCCCTTTTAGTTGAATTGCTTCAATCGCGTTTTTTATGATGTTAACAATGACGGCAAGAAAACGATTTTCATCAATGTTGATTTTTGCGGTATTTTTTGTAAAAAGTTCCATATCAATCTCTTTATCAATGATGTACGCCCTTGATAATTCAACTCCGCGGTTTATAATCCGCTCAAAATCAACGATATGGGGTTCGTTTCTGTTAAGCGATTTTAAATCAAGTAAGTTTGACTCTATGATTTTTACGGATTGTTGAATACAATCAATTGCGTTTTCGATTGACGGGTTTTCAATTCCTGATTTAATAAGGTTTTTTCGAATAATTTGAGCGTACATATCACATACTGATAAATGGTTTCTGATTTCGTGAGATACGCATCTTATTTGGACTGACATATCAGGAATAGTTTCTTGTTTGTTCATTTTGCCTCTTATCTTATTCAAAAATAAAGGGTTCGGTGTTTTATTCAACGAACCCTTCATTATAACTTTGTTATTTCTATTAAACGGACATCATAGCAGATTTTTTAACATTCAATGTGTTTTTCTGTTTAAATCCGTGAGTTAACGCATATAATACAGCATTCGTTCTGTCATTAACCTGTAGTTTTTGGAAAATGTTGTTAACGTGAGTCTTAACTGTAGTTTCTGATATAATCAGTTTTCCTGCAATACTCTTGTAGTTAATACCTTCGGTTAATAATTCAAGAACTTCAACTTCTCTTGATGTCAGGCTGTTGAGTAAGTTTTCTGATTCCATTATCTTTTCTTCTTCTTTTGCAAATGATTGGAAAAATTCAAAGAATCTTGTCGATAATACGGCAGGAAGATAGATTTTACCCATTGCAACTTCTTCAATTGCATTAATCAATTTAACGGAAGCCATAGTTTTCAGAACGTAACCTTTTGCACCTAATTTCATTGCTCTGTAAATCAATTCAGAATCATCATAACCGCTTAAAACAACAATCTTAGTTGAGAGATTTAATTTGTTGATTGCTTGAATAGTTTGAAGTCCGTCTTTTTCAGGCATATTGATGTCCATCAAAACGATATCGGGACGATGTTTTTTTACAAGATTAATTCCGAGGTTAGCACTGGTTGTTGAACCGACTACCTCATAACAACTTTCAAGTGTAATCAGTTCTTTGATACCTCTCAAGTGGTTAGCGTTATCATCTATCAATACAAGTCTTAGTTTTCTGTTAAAATCTCTCATTTTTTAATCTCCCGAAAAATTTATTTGCTCTCTACACTTTATATACTAATCTTTTTGTAGGGTTTTTAAATCCATGCAGTGATTGATTAATTAAATTTCTAAGGTTGAAGGATTTATCTAAACCTAAAGATTGAGAAAATATCTCAACCATGCTCTACATCATGCTTTCGCCGCATGGTTGATTTTTTTTTACTTAAACTTTCGGATAATACATTTAACGTACATCCTTTATTTGATTTTTTTTATAATAATCGTATAAATTATGTGTAAAATTAAAAGAGGCCTTGAATACTTCAAAAACCTCTTTTTCTCTATCTTCTTACCCCAAACAAACTTATTTTTATAAGAATTAGATTAT